>DFGY01000108.1 GCA_002372505.1 Firmicutes bacterium UBA3738 | reverse complement strand
GCCTTCGTAAGTAAACTGGGTTCCGGTGCTACCGGGGGTTCCTTCTGTCATGTTGACCCAGCTGTCTCTGCCGGCTCTGTCTGTCATGGTTCCTTTGTCTGTCTCTGTCATTTTAAAGGACACTTCCGTCGGGTCGTTCCAGTAAAGACCTACGTTGTACATTCCTCCGGCTGCGCCTCCAAGCTCATCATAGCTGTCTACATCTGCTGCGGTTATCGGGTCTGAGAACGCATAGCCTTTCAGAACAGGATCACCATTCACACTATTGTGGATGAAGGCGTTGTTAGTCGTCTTCCCGGACTCACTGCCGGATGCCTTATGGGTTACTATCATTTCCATATTCCCTAAGACTCCGTCATTTACTCCTCTGAATGTTCTTCCCCCACTGTTTTGATTCGTGATGCGTACAGAATAGTATCCGGCATAATCTTTTTCTGTTGCTAGACCTCCGAATCTGTATGTTCCGTCCGCTGCCACTTTCGTTTGCTTTATTTTCTGCTTTCTTCCGGCCGGGCCTCCCCACAGCTCTACCGTGTAGTCCCCATCACCTGAAGGATTTATTACTTCATCTTCTGCATCATTTATTCCGTCTTTATCTCTATCGTGGAACAGTTCACCTTTGATCTTGCCTATGGCTATGGTCATGGCTGTCGGGTCTCCGGCATCGATGCTGGCTGATGGGGAACCCCCAATCGTCATGTTTCTATATACTGTCGGTGCCAATACCATTACTGCACCCTTTTCTGTTTTATACTGTTCTTCTACTGCAACTGTAGCGATCATGTCTTCTGAGAACGGGTCTTCATGACTGTCGAAGGCAGGAAGCTCGGTCTTTGCAGTCAGTCTTACACAGTTCACATTCTTAAGATCGGCTTCTGTTGGATTGCTCTTCCACTGACCGTTGCCTACGTCCCAGTCTTCTGTGTATGTGGAAGGAGGTGTGACTCCTATTCCGTAATGGATATCCCAGATACTCGTATCCACATCTTCCAAAGTCTTTTTCAATTCCAGTGAGAATGGTGCTTTAGTAGTCGCCTTTCCAGCCTTATCCTTCGTACCTGCGAGAAGTGCTCCCCAGTCCTGGCCTTCCTTCGGAATGGGTTGCCATACTTTCGTTCCTGCCGATACTGCTATTCCGCTTTGGTTGGTGACTGTGGTTTTCAACCTGACGCTGTCATCTTCACTGATACCTATGGGCAATACTGTCTGTGGATCTCCAGAGTTGTATGTGATGTACTGCTCCATCTCTCCTGTTTTTGATTCAGACTTGGATACTATATCTGCCTTGGCGTTAATAGTGATGGCACTCTCTGTCGCCACTGTAAAGAGATGTCCGCCATCTGTGTTGAGTCCAAGAGGATTCCCTTCAACCGGTGTTCTGTATGAACTATGTGGTGAAGCCGTGGTTTGCACTACATTCTCAGGAATGTTTTTAAGTTCGCAGAACACATTGTCTTTAAATTTGTAAATTCCTGCAGGTGTGGACGTTGTTGTTTTTAAAGTGTAGTATATCCTTGGAGTCCCCATATAAGTTTTTTTTGCGCCTCTGTATGCCAGACCGGAGATTCTGTCTCTTACATCCACATTTGAAAAATCAAGTTTGTAGTAATATGTCTTTTTCCCATTATTATCTGTTGCTTCAAGACGTTTCGATACTGCTACTTTTGACGTCATATCATTTGCGGCACATTCTACCTTTTGTACTTTGATGGTTGCATTTTCAGGAACACAAATATACCAGTTATAGTCACAATAGTTCGAACGATGATTTACACATTGGAGTCCTAACGTTATATTTTTTAGTTCTTCACCTGCATTTATAGTTCCGCTTCCATTCTCACTATTAATACCGGCATTTACACCAACATCCCTTGCCGTGGGAGTAGCTGCAACATTACTTATTATTGGTGTTGCTCCTGTCGTCTTTGTTTTATCATTGGTGGAATATGCTTCGATCGTTCCAATGTTTTTTCTTCCCGATGTTTGATTTAATAGTCTGCCTATCACAAATGACAAAATTGGTTCTCTTAACGATGTTTTTGCCGGTATGCTTCCTATGTCATATCTCAGTTCAGTAAAATAATCGTTTTTATCAAAGCCAAGTTCAGCTACATCAACAAATTGTGCGGATCTACTGTAACCTTCCAGACCTTCCTTTTCTATCGGTATTTCTCTGCCATTTGGAAAATCTTTTGTCTTTGCGAACACTTTACTTACTTTTTCACCTTCAGGTATTGGCAAATACACTTCACGTATTTCTGCAATACTACTGTCGAACTTCATTTCTATGGTTTTATTTGCGGAATCAACACCTCCTGCATTGCCAACATATACATACCCAAGGATCTGCATCTCTTCCTTGGGAAGCTCAACAGGTCTGGATGTTATATCGCTTTCAGGGGTGTCTCTCTGAACATATACATTTTCAACATCATCAACTATATTGAATCTATATAAATGATTTCTGCCTTCATATATCTTCTCATTGTTTATATTCGTTAGTTGAAGATCGTATTTAATTGTTGCCTGTTTGACACCACTTGCAACATTTATATGAGCATTTATAGATAGTCCAAACGCACCATAAGCCATCTCTGGACTAACATTTACATATGTGGAGTTCAGAACATAAGTGTTTCCTACATTACTCAGGTTAAAATATCTCTTTGCATCCTCTTTCAACTCCAGGGAAATACCCGGATCACAAGTGAGTGTCCACTGCCTGTATGCAAAAATACTGCCATATGTTCCATTTAAACCGAACGCTTTAAATCTATCCACCGTTTGGTTATTTGATACATTCATATTTTCTTCGGCTACACCACTACGGAAAGATTGCGTTATTTCTGCATCACATTTTAATGTAGCCTTGGTATCCGCACCTTCAGAATACTTTACTTTTATGGCATCTACAACCTTTCTGTAAGACAGCATTGTATCCGGCTGCACCTTGAACTTCCAAGTTAGAGATGTGGTGTTTTGTTTGAGTGTCCCTTTATATCCTACGGGAGCAGCTTTAGCACCTCTTTTGCTGTGCGACAAAGTTCCACTAAAAGTTGCCGTTTGCTCTACATATTCGTCTAATACATTTCCATTGCTGACAGAGCTAAGTTTTCCATCGATATTGTCCTCTACAGATTTCGTTCCTTCATCGATCCAGGTAAGCCCCGGTGCTATGTCTATCTGAAGAGTCCTTCCCTGCATCGGTGTCAGCCCTGTCATTATTACTCTGAATTCGTATATTGGAGTTTGATTTCCACCTAATATACTAAACTTTGCTTCCTTGTTATTCATATCCGCTGGGTTTTCCGAATCGGTATTTTCATCATCATTACCAACCAACTGCATTGTGCCTCCGCCCGGAATATTAACAGCTGCAGCTTTGGCGGTTTCTGCTCCGAACATACCAAAAGATTGCGGCATCGTGTATGACCCCACAACCATAATAGCAAGCAGGAACACAAAAACTCTGTGCAGCCATTTGCTGTTAGTTCTTGATTGCATTATTTACCTCCTATATTTTTATCTATTCCTTTCCTCTTCCTCCTTACTGAATACTTTTACTCTATCTATGTTTTCATCACCTTTTCTGCCTCCTCTCTCGCGCAAGTTTTAACGGTTTTTCACGGAATGTTCGTTCCGTTGTAAGAAAGACCTTCTTGCTGCGTGGTGCTTTGGTAGCTGGGGCGTGTAACCCGAACATTAGACGCAAAAATGTAGGAATAAAGCTTTCACGGCAGAACATTGTTCGAAAAAACGAACATAAAAAAACACCTGCACTCTCGCAGGTTCTGTTGCAATATCGGTATGTTGATTTTTCTATGTTTATTGCTTTAAAGTAATATATTGTCTTGCAAATTCGCCTGTTCCTTTGAGCTGGTTCATGCAAAAAATACTTGATTATTTTTCGTTAATATGTCAATATTGTCATATAAATCTTTGTATTTTGCTCACGGAACGAACATTCCGTGAGTTTTTTTTGACTCTCTACACGACAAGTCCAAGTTTTTCTATTTGCCTTATATGTTCTTCCGGAATGGTCTTTATGTACCGCCGTGTTGTGTTGATGCTGCTGTGTCCAAGGACGTCGGCCAGCTTTGCTATGTCTTTCTTTACATTGTAGAAGGCTCTTGCGAATAGTTTTCTAAGGTTGTGTGGGAATACTTTCTTTTTATCAACCCCGGCTCGCTCGCACAGGCTTTTCATCATTTGCCAGATCTGGCTTCGGTGGAGGGGCTCTCCCTTACCGTTTAAGAATATGCTTCCTTCCGTTATACCTTGGTTCTTTGCATAGGCGAGTAAACGTTTACTCAGTTTTCTGCTCATAAGGACTTTTCTCTCTTTGCCTTTTAAGTAAACGCTTACTTCTCCCTGCCTCACTGCCTCCACAGTGAAGAATTTTAGCTCGGATACTCTGATTCCTGTGCTGCAT
>DFGY01000112.1 GCA_002372505.1 Firmicutes bacterium UBA3738 | reverse complement strand
ATCTTTTCTCCGAAGGGGATGTTTGCTCCTTCTGCCTCAGGTGTTCCTCCGTTGGTATCGAACTCTGCCCCGTAGGTCTTAGGCAGCATCACTGCTGTGTAGGGGATATCGTCATATCCGAAGGTGGCATCTTCCGGTGTCTGAATGGGTTCTTCTCCCTCTTTCGGCTTTCCATTCTCGTCCACCTTGTCTTCGGGCAGCCAGCCTGCGAATTCATATCCCGGTTTTGGCGTTGCCTTTGGCCACTTGATGCGGTCGCATGCTGCCCCTTCGTATTCCAGTTCGCTGCCTTCTGCTCCGGGCTCAAGGGTTTCATCTGTGAATTTCACCCAATCATCTGCAGCCGCCTGGTCTTTCAAGATACCTTTTTCAGGATCCACGCTGAACTTAAGTGTGGTGGGAGAGTTCCAGTACACACCTACGTTGTAGTGTCCTCCTTCCGAAAGGGAGAAAGTGAACGAGTTGGCGTCTGCTGCCGTGATGGGGTCTGAGAATGCATAGCCTCTCATCTCTCTTGATGAGTCTTCACCATCTGTGTTGTGAGTAAAGGCGTTGTTTTCCGACTTTCCTCTTTCGCTGCCTTTAGCCTTCCTTGTTACTATCATCTCGTCAGACAGCAGTTCTCCGTCGTCTACTCCTCTGAAGTTCTTTCCTACAGGCGGAGTTTCTCTGTTGGTCACGCGAAGAGAGTAGTAGCCTTCGTATTCTTCTCCTGTGGCAAGTCCGTTGAAATGGTATTCTCCCGTATTCGCATCTACCTCGCCTTTCATCATGAGCTGCTTTTCACCTTCGGCTCCTCCATACAGGTACAGTTTGTACGGGCCGTCAGCTGTCAGGTCTGCAGCCTGCTCGTTATCGTCCCATATGCCATTCTTGTTAAGATCTCTGAACACTGTTCCTTTGATCTTTCCTGTGGCGAACAGCAGGGCTGTAGGATCTCCGGCTTCTGTTCCAGAGAATACCTTTTCGTCAGGTGTTCCTTCATTTACCGTAAGGTTACGGTATACCACAGGACGTAGTATCATGGATGAGTTCTTTTCTGATTTGTCTTCACTTACTGCCACTGCCTTAACGTCCATTTTAAGCTCATCCTTGGCGTCAGTCGGGATATTGGTCTTGGCCCTTAGTCTCACGCAGTTGACGTCTTTGAGTTCTTCATCAGACACTGATGATTTCCATGTGACTGAATCACTCCATGCTCTCCAGTCGATGCTGCCGTCCGCTTTCTTGGTTGGCGTATCGGCGCTTACTGCATAGTCAAGATCCCATACGGATGGATCCGGATTGGTTACCGTATCTTCAAGCTCCAGCGAGTAAGGAGCCTTATCTATTACCGTTCCGTCCTTTTCCTTGCTGCCTTTGGTCAGCTCGCCCCAGTCTTCTCCCTTCTTGGGGATGGGCTGCCACACGGTGGTTTCGGAGGGAGCTTCGATGCCGCTCTGGTTGATGACCGTTGTTTTAAGGTTCACGTTCTCATCCTCCCCAATGGGCAGGATAGTCTGCGGATCGTTTTCATCGTACTTCACGTATTTCTCCATCAGACCTGCCTTGGATTCGGACTCTGCGATTACGTCTGTCATTTTGCGTACGGTCAAGGTCATTGTTGAATTTGCAGTTACAGATGTTAATTTACCTCCATCAGTATCAAAATTATATGGATTTCCCTCAATTACTCTTCCCGCGCTTGGATTACTAATACTTATGTTTTCTTCTTCTTTTATATTCCTAGATTCAACAAATATATTATCTCCCCACTTATATATTCCTTCAGGTGTCTGCTTAGTAGTCACTACATCGTATGATATAAATAAATTACCACTTCTTACACCACCATATTTTGAGAAGGATTCTACATTCACTTTTGACAAGTTCAATTTGTAGTAATTTTTTTCACCGTTTTTTATTAGTGTTTTCGTTCCGCCAATATTCTTTGTTACGTCAATCAATCCGGTATAATCTTCCACTTTTGTTACATCACGTATGATTTCTTCGTCATAAACTTTATTCAAGTCTTTATTTTCACCTTGTAGAACCTTCAGATTTGTTATATAGGAATGGTCTGGAACACATAAATATATATTTGATACTTCATTTGGTGTCGTATTAAGCCAAAATAGATCCCATGTAATCCCGTTGTTAGTGCGTGTCATTGCGGCGGTTTCTCCAGCTATTATCTCATGATGCTGAGGTATGAAACTAAAACCATGACTGCTATTTCTACTTGTAATTAAATTTACTTTCCCTTCACCACTCGTATTATTTTCTTCTAATGTATCGTACACTTCTATTGTCGCAATATCACTATATCTATTTCCTGCCGCCGATATCTGATCTGGCTCTTCACTAACAATTTTTCCATAGAAATAACCTATCCAATAGTCTTCTGCCGGCATCTCCCCTATTCTATATTGTACTTTGGTTATATATTCGTTTTTAGCCAATCCGAGTTCGTCAGCATTTATATACGAATCTACGTTGACACGATACTGTTTGGCCTGTTCCTCGTCATCGTAAGGTCTTTTCCTTTTGCTGATATTTACTTTTTTTGTTTGCTTATTCGTTCTGACTATAACTTCTGTCAAACCATTCGGCACATATACCGGAAATGCCCTCACATGTACTTTTTTCGCATCAAATGTCATTACGCAGGTTTTTTCAACAGAAGGTTTTATGCCAGCATTTCCAATTGATACAGATCCAAGAGCACTATAATGCTTTCCCCCTTCAATTCCCCTGCTTGAATTGGTTACCCCATTTCTGATTTCATTGCCTTTGCGCCTATAGTTCGTCATGCTTTGATTTACGAAAACGTCTTCACCATTTACTTTCGGCTTGTATCCTAAAATATATCTTGCTGTCCTATTTCTTGTGAAAAACTGTTGTCCGTCCAAAGTTTTCAAATTAAAAACCTCGTCTATGGTCAATTTATCTTGCCCTTGAAAATCGAAGGTAACCTTTAACGGCGGCTGAACTGTTACGTTTCCACCCTGAGATGCAATAGGCATTAGTCCTCTTAATGTATAAACTGAGCCATTATTTTTCAGTTCATACATATCTTCATAGCCTTCAATAAGTTCAATCCTAACCCCGTTAGGTACAGTATATTTTATTTCCACATTGGCTAATAATTCATAGTACCAAATAAAACCATCTATGGCTATGACGCTACCAAATGGATATGCATTTATTGTTTCACCATCGTCAACGCTTTGTGAAAATGTACTCTCTGTTACTCCCTTTTGCGGACAAGTAACATGTATGTCTGTAGAAATAGACACTACATCATCATTATCACTTACGGTCAGCTTAATTGCATCATTAATGTTTTCATAAAGTCTATACGGGTTGGCTTTGATTTCTATATCAAACTCAAAATTTTCAATTGAATCTTTAATCACACCACCCATACTTTTAATAAAAGAAAGTTCCGAATAAAATTCAGGATCGGGTACCGTGGCTTTTATGGCCTGTACACCAGAGTAGTTAGCCACATCAACTTCTTCAACCATTCTTTCTAAAGTAGTAATATTACTATTCTGTACTTGAATACCTTCTTTGAATTCAATCTTTATTCTTCTTCCTGATTTTCGTGGTAAATCATTTAGTTTTATCCTAAAGGTATAAACCTTCGGTCTTCCACCTGGATAAGAAAACTCTGCCGTTTGCCCGTCCATGTCGACAAACTCGGCATTATTGTCATCTGTTCCCAGCAGTTGTATTGTTCCGCCGCCGGGAAGATTTTTAGCTGCCGCTTTGGCCGTTTCTGCCCCGAACATACCAAAAGATTGCGGCATCGCGTATGACCCCACAACCATAATAGCAAGCAGGAACACAAAAACTCTGTGCAGCCATTTGCTGTTAGTTCTTGATTGCATTATTTACCTCCTATATTTTTATCTATTCCTTTCCTCTTCCTCCTTACTGAATACTTCTGCTTTATCTATGTTTTCATCACCTTTTCTGCCTCCTCTCTCGCGCAAGTTTTAACGGTTTTTCACGGAATGTTGCTTCCGTTGTAAGAAAGACCTTCTTGCTGCGGGGTGCTTTGGTAGCTGGGGCGTGTAACCCGAACATTAGA
>DFGY01000034.1 GCA_002372505.1 Firmicutes bacterium UBA3738 | reverse complement strand
GTGTTCCTGCTTGCTATTATGGTTGTGGGATCGTACACGATACCGCAATCTTTTGGTATGTTTGGAGCAGAAACGGCTAAAGCAGCAGCTATGAGAATTCCCAGTGGAGGCACCATTGAGCTAATGGGCACAGATGATGAGAATTCTCAGCTGACAGACATGAATAACAAGACGGCGAAATATCATATTAGTGATGATGGAAAAGAGAAAGAATATGAATTTTCGATTATTATATCTGGCATGAAGCCTGGAGCCGGGAAGAGTATCACCGTAGAGCTGGGGGAAGGTCTTTCGTGGGTTATGAAGAGCACCGCGAATATTAGAGATAGATTGGTCAATGAAAAAGTTACAGAAGAGAGTAGAGGAAATACAGCAGGCGAATACTTGCATTTCAATCCAGAAAACCTTGTTTATGAGAAAAAGACCAATTATGCAAAACCCGTTGCGTTAAAGGGAGTACTGAAAGATGATGCTACTGCCGCCACATGGAATATGAAGATAAGTGTGAATGCAAATCTTAATTTCGATGAAGTTGCAGAAGCTATCAAGGTAACATACTCTGAAGCGAATTACAGCGATGTAGTACTAAAAACTAAAGCAACTATAACGACACCAACATACTTTGATACACGCTCTGACGTTACAGCTCGCGTAAACAGGAATACCGTTTGGAATATAAATTCACAATTCGGTAATGGAAGCATTAAACAATCAGAGGCTTGGCTTATGGCAGACTATCAACTTATATATAAATGTCCTGCCGGAATCAGCATATCGTTGATAGAATCGGCGAGGGATATATTTAGAATAGATAAAGATGTCGATACAGGCACTTATACAGTGACGCCGAGATATCCTTTGTGGTCAAATCCAGGCGGAAAAGTTTCTGAACAACCGATTAAATATAATTTCGACAATTCCTTACAGAGTGGTAGAACCTATCAGACGAGTATGACCGTTAAAATAACTAACTTAAGCGGGAAAGAGCTCACTAAAAATGTACAAAATCGTTATTTTTATATTAACTCTGACACAGAAAACATTATAGTTCAACGAATGCCTGAGTTAACCACCTTAAGCAGTTTGATCGCCTATGGGCCGGACGAGATGACACAAATAGGTCAGTATAATGTTGTAAATGCGGGAGCGCAGGATTCGACAAATAAGACCTGCATTATGAAGTTCGACCCAAACAATGCAAAGGTGGTGCAGGTGCCAATCATATCGTTTGACGGGGAGCCATTACAAGTTCACGTCAAGACAGTGAAACATCAGCAAGAAAGAACGTTTATGATAGATAGATGCCAGCATAATTCGAGAATGGCTTATGGTGATAGTATATTCAATGCTACTATAAAAGACTTTGGGTCAGATTATGATGACAGCATAACGGAACTGAGGTATAGCGTAGGGAGTATCCCGGCCGGATTCAATAATTTTGAAGAAGGATGGCAACTGAATAGGATAATAGGGAAAATATTAAATAACGGTACTGGCATGACGAACCTTGGAACTGTAGAGATATTTGATTCGGGCAATAGAAATAATACTACAGGCGAGGTAGCTATACAGGGTCGAAGACATAGTACTCTAGGAAGAAATATTATACTCCACATGCACACCTCAGCAACCGTTGAAATGGCGGCTGGAAGGCAAGTGAACCGCTCAATAGCTGTATATAATCCGAACACACTTTCTTTACACCATGATTACAATGCGTATATTTGTGTTCCGGATAACGCAGACATAGAAGTGTTTAGTGCAAACGTGGGTGGGCACAATGTTTTAAACGAAGTGTTTGTAAGTAAAAAACAAACAACGACAGACAGTACAGGAAAGAAGATAAACTATTATAAGGTGGACTTTTCTAATGTTGACATAGAAAAAAGAACATTAGGAAACAGAAAAATAACAAATTATGGGTTTGTGAACGACTCCTTACTTATAGCGTATACAGTAAAAACTAAAGCGAACACACCGGCGGGGAATTACAAGGATGGGGAGAACGTGTTCTTTGAACTTAAGAACATTCCAGAAAACGTAGACGCAGTCGGTGGAACATCCGATGTAAATTTTAAGGCAATTGATGGCAATCCACTTAATCTTAATACTGAAGGAGGCAAACTCATTACAGTAAATGGAGACAATGCTTTGCATATCAGTACCCTGCCGGATGTTATAGCTAAGTCGGAATCCAAGACAGGAGAGATGGAACAATACGTAACATACAATCCGGATGATCCGCAGACAGTATTGCCCATAGGTATCAGTGAAGATGACAGCGTCAGGTTGAAAACCACAGTCACCAACCAAAGCGGAATAGCAGTATCGGCAGGAACGAAAGTATGGCAACCCATTCCGAAGGAAGGCCAGGACTGGGGAGAACTTCTCGCAGGTACGAAGGATAAGGCTGGAAAGGCGACTACTAAAGCACCATTCTCACTGGAACTGAAAAAGACTTTGGAGGATGTGGATACGAGTATCTGGGATATCCATTACGGAATAGGAGTCACACCTCCTTCCACATACACAGAAGACTGGGACGTAGGCAACGGTCAGTGGAAGAGCAATCCAACAGAAGCCGATCTTAAGAATGTGAACTGTGTAAGACTGACTGCAAAGACCGAGCTTCCTGCCTTCGACAGTCATGAAGACCCGTTCTCAGAAGACTTGATCGCTACAGTTGCAGTAGAAGAACAGTATAAAACAGAAAAGGGCGCAGTAATGGTATTGGCACCTGCGGTATACAGAAATCTGAGCGTAGGTGGAACGATAAGTGCAGGTGTTGAGACGAAAAATGACCCGACAGCCATGACCATAGCCACAGGCAAGATCAAAGGTGAACTGTTCCACGATAGAGATAAAGACGGAATAAATGATGCAGAAGATGAAGTGATAAATCCTTCAGGTGATGGCGACTACACGGTAGAGCTGTGGGGAGGCCCGGCCGGAAGAAAGCAGAAAATAAAGCACACGAAAGTAGCGTCAGACGGAACATACAGATTCGGAGGTCTAGCAACAGAAAAAGATTATGCCGGATACTATTCTGTACGCATCACGAATCAAAACAGTGGGGGAAGAACATTCAGAGGAGTAAATGACGGAGTCTTAGGGAATATGGAAATGATAGTAACCCCTAAGGCATCCGGCAGTGAGTCCGGGAAGACGACTAACAACGCATTCATCCACAATAGTGTGAATGGTGATCCTGTTCTGAAAGGCTATGCGTTCTCAGACCCGATAACCGCAGCGGATGTAGATGAATATAGTCAGATTGGAGGCGCAGCCGGAGGAATGTACAACGTAGGTCTTTACTGGAACGACCCGACGGAAGTGTCCTTTAAAATGACAGAGACAGACAAAGGAACCATGACAGACAGAGCCGGCAGAGACAGCTGGGTCAACATGACAGAAGGAATGCCGGGTAGCACAGGAACCCAGTTTACTTACGAAGGC
>DFGY01000115.1 GCA_002372505.1 Firmicutes bacterium UBA3738 | reverse complement strand
GGTAATACGGCTGACCGGTCTTTTCGCGTGCTAATCCATTGACAAAGCAAGTGCAGGAAAATATAATATAACTAAGTTATATAACTAAGTTATATTAGGAGGCCGGTATGGCGAGAAGAAAACAATCAGACCTGGGAGATATGTCCACAAGAGACCGCATCATCGAGAGTGCGAGGAATTGCTTTCTTGAGTACGGTTTTCAGGCTGCACCACTACGCAAGATAGCAGAAGATGCAGGTTTTACTTCCGGTGCCTTATTCGGATATTTTGATTCCAAGGAAGACCTTTTCTACGCGATCACCGATCCAATTGCGGAAACTGTGGTGAAAAAACTTGATGAGATTCGCGCTGAGATGGACGCACAGCCTGAGAAGCAAAGACTGAATTCGATGGGACAGGTGTACTATCCCCACATCCCCGAAATCGTCGATATACTTCTTGCAGACAGGGATGCTACGAAGCTTATCGTGACAGGATCGAAGGGCACGAAGCACGAGGGGTTCCTTGACCGTATCGCGGATCGAAATGCAACCGAGATAAACAAAGCAGCGACGCAGGCAGAGAACGCCGGGTCCATAGAGCAACAGACGATGGACATCCTGATGGACGGCTATGTAAGCACGCTTTTCAACTTGATCACATCGGGCAAAGACAGGGACACGATCATAAAGTGCATGGAAGCGATTGGTCGCGTTTATGAGGTCGGGATCACAGCACTGATGAAAAAGGAGAAATAAGATATGCATGAGTACTACGCAAAGAACAAGAAGAAACTCAAAAAGACGATGAACAGCTATCTGCGTCATATTTCAGCTGACCTTGAGCAGGCGAGCGGCAAGGGCTACGAGGAACTGCTTGAGGAGATTTGGCGATTCTACGAGGAAAACCTTCTGGAGAATTTCCCCTACATTGGCGGAGACGACGTAAGCGGAACCTCCAATCTTACCGGCGCATATTACTTCGTGGCCATGGGTGAGGTGATGAAACGATACGGTGTCGACGCACATGAGAGCGGCAGACTCATGGTGATGTGCTACGAACGTTTCTTCAACGCTAAGCCGGGAATTGTCCGTGCCATAGCCAAGAAAATGTTCAGCAATCCCAAATGGGCAGCGAAGACATATATGAAAAAGGATGTCAAGAACGCAGCCAATGCCGCCAAGTATCCGGGGAGCTTCGAGACGAAGACGCAAGTGCCGCCGGAATCCGGATACGACTTCAGCTACCACAATCTGGTGTGTCCACTATCGGTGTTTGCCAAAGAGCACGGCTATGGGGAGTACATGCCTTACCTTTGCAATCTGGACTATGTCATGCTCGGATCTTTCGGCGTGCCTCTCTATCGGGAACATACCTGCTTTGAGGATGGGGATTACTGCGACTTCAAGGTAAAACTCGGAGCACCGATTATGGAGGCATGGCCTCCTGTATTCATGCAAGGGAAAGGTTATAAGTAGAAACAGAACAGGAGAGATTATCCAATGAAAGCAGGCGGGAGCCGGCTGGACGGTATAGGAAAACGGGAGGAACTAAGATGAGAAAATTACAAGGTGTTGCGGACACGCTGTATCTTCCGCTGGCGGCAAGGATATATGTGTCGAAGAGATTCCCGGATTATTTTTACGATGAAATGGCTCTATCTCTTGAGAAGGACATGCCTTATGAAGAGATTGTTTCCAAATCCAGCGAATATTTTGAAATGGCGGGAGCATGTCGCTTTTACAATACGGATAAAATGGTGAAAGCCTTCATTGAAGGTCACGAAAAATGCAATGTCATTAATATTGGGTGCGGACTTGAAACATCTTTCTTCAGGATCAAGTCGGATACGTCAAAAGCGACGTTCTACGAGATGGATCTTCCCGATGTGATTGAAGCCAGGAAAAGGGTCCTGGGAGAGCCGGAGGGAGAAGTCTTAATTCCCGGAGATATGTTCGATTTCTCTTGGACCGATGAGATAGATAAAACCCTGCCAACCATGATTACGGTAATAGGTGTTTTCCAATACTTCCATGAGGAGCAGGTTCTCACATTTATAGAAGAAGTGAGGAATCACTTTGATGAGGTGGAACTCCTATTTGATGCCATGACAATGAAGGCTATCAATTATGCTGCGAATTATATAAAGAAAACCGGGAATAATGATGCCATGCTTTATTTCGGAATCGATAAGCCGGAGGACTTCGTTCGCAGTGTGGATTATGAATTGATGGAAGTAAGACCCTTTTTTACAGACGCCAGGAAACAGTAAAAAAAGGAGCTTAAGCTCTATACGAGAATAGCTATGAAGGTTGTGGACGAGGGAGGCCGCAGAGGTTTTCTTGTTCACTGTAAAAAGAAGGCAAAATAAAATGAATTGGACTGTAATACTATAAGCAAGACGTTTTTAATCTGGGGACGGGCACTGAACAAAAGGATTATGCTCGCACAAGTATTTTGAGGTTGGAAAATGGAAAAATATCACATTGAAAAGAATAGCGTACAGGAAACTCTAATGATTCCACTTCTGGGAAGAAAGCTTTGTACTGAGGCTTTTCCAGAACTATATAAGGACGATGCTGCGGTTAAGCTCTGCGAAATGGTAGACTACGACTTCTCTGAGCTTGAAAAGAAGGCAAATAATACCTTCTATAAATTCGGCGCGTTAGAAGCTGCCATGAGAAACCTTGATATCCAGTGGGAAACAAAGGACTATCTGAAAACTCATCCTGAAGCGGCCGTAGTAAATATGGGCTGCGGTCTCGACTCTACGGGAAGAGCGTTAGATAACGGCTCTATCATAATATACAATGTGGACTTGCCGGATATCATTGAAGCCCGAACGGGGATGTTACCTGACGGAGAAAGAGAGGAGAGCATTGCGACGGACTTAAATGAACTTTCGTGGCTTGACAAGGTGGATGGCTCAGGCGGCGCGGTATTTTTTGCTGCCGGCGTTTTTCATTATCTTACGAAAGACCAGGTAAAAGCGCTCACTCTTGCCATAGGCGAGAAGTTCCCGGGGGCAAGATTAATCTTTGATACAGTAGGCACGATAGGCTACAACCTAATGATGAAGAAGGTGCTTAAGAATTTCGGTATCACAGATGTAAGCGGATATTTTCATGTCGATAAAGTAGAAAAGGAACTGGGCGGCTGGTCAGATAAGATTGAAATATCTTCTAGAGGATATATGCTCGGATACTATGACCTAAGATCTCCCGGAGTAACAGGCTTCCATAGGTTCCTGGCAAAAGTAGGGGATGGGTTGATGAAGATGAGAATTGTAAAAATGGATTTTGCAAAATAATTAGGCAGGAGATTCTTCTGGAAACACTTCGAGTTTTAACAAAAACTAAAGGACATGGGATACGAAAAAGTCGAGCTCATCGACACAACAGACGGCATGTTTATGAGCAGATACGAGGCTGCATGGATGATGCTTTCGGGATCAGCCTTGCTTACGGGAGTGAAGAAAAGGATGCAGCATTCACACTGAGCCTTACTTTCGATCCGGATGACATAAGTGGAAATGTAAAAACAGGAGACAGCAACAACCTGTGAAACCTGGGGACGGTTCCGCGTTTCACGGGGACAGGCTTTCTGTTACACCACAACTTATTTTGACTCTCGAATAAATCATAAAAATTGGAAGCGTTGAAATTTGCTTCACTGATTTTACTGTAAACAAATCTGTGAAAAATTTTCTAATGGTACCGAGTTCTCTTTTTAGCAAACAGGCGTATAGAACGAGAAAGAGCTAGAGCAATCTTTAGAAATCGTTAAAAACTTTTTCACTCATTGCGAGAAAAGAGTTTTATTGAAGAATAATGCGAATGCCGCGAGTTGGAGCAAGTCTAAAAGCCTGTCCCTGTGAAACGCTGTGGAACGTGGAACCGTCCCCAGGTTTCAGGGCATAGCATATAAAGACGGCGCCATCATCGTCAAAGGCATGCCCACCGGATTATACGACGGATACGATAAAGAAATTCACGAAGTGTTTGTTTACAACTCTTCGGAAATGCTTAAGGACACTGCGGCAAGTAGTACAGCTGTGGCGAGCGCGATAACGAATGAGTTGACGCTTAAAATCCGGCCTGCTGCGGAAAGAATCACCGGAGTCATAAACTGAGCAAGGTAAAGAGCTGCGGATATGAGAGGCATAACAGTTGTGGCGGCATCTTTTCCTGCTTTTGCTGAAGCTGATGTCATTATGAATGGCACACCGATACCGTTGGCTACGCCGACGAATGCGGAACCAATGAGTATTCCTGCTGCTCCGCCAAGTATGCCGAGAAATACATACGATATTATAAACAAAACCGGTGTGATGAACCTCGCGCCTTTTTTGATACTCTTGCTTATGGATGAGAATGCGAGCCCTCCCACAAAGCCGAATACGTCCATCATGGCCATTACCGGCGCTATCAGGCCTTGGGGTATTGCGCCGGACTTGCTGTACTCAAGGGCGAAACTTGCGGGATAAACAAAGAATGTAAAGCTGAGAAAAAACATGACTATTATGTACGGCGCGTATTGTTTTACCAAGCCGCCTCCGGGTGAAGCCTGCCTGCTGTCGTATATCCTGTCATTTGGCATCCAGATGAGGCAGAGCGCGATGCTGATGAATCCCAGCAAATAGACCATAAAGCTGAGCCTCCAACTTATCATGGCGAGGCCGCCGGCGATGAGAGTCGCAACGACTCCGCCAAGCATGTTGAGCGCCGAAGAGTAGCCCATAAGCGGTCCCTGCTTATCTTTGGTGAAATAGAAGGATAGAAGGCCCGTTGAAAGTGGCATTATTATGCCCACACCGACGCCGACTAAAGCTCGGCAGATGAGAATCATCGCAATGCTGCTAAATAGCCCGGCGGCGCAGCCGAAGACTGTGTACAGAGTAAGGCCGATCAGAAGCAGAGTACGAGCTCTGAAACGCTTGCACAGTGGTTTATAGAGAAAGAGGTTTGGAAGTGCGATGAAGATGGCAGGCATGCTTACTATCATCTGGACGAGGCCTGTATCGGTATCTGCGAAGTGTTCGCGTATGAGTCCGAGGGCAGGGGCTACTGCGGCCCCGGCCATGACGGTAAGAAGCGATAAGGAAAGTATCGCGGTAATTAGTCTCCATCTTCTGTGTTTCTTGAATATGTTATACATTCTTATTTCCTTTCTGTATTGTCTCTATATTGTCTCCTGTATGTGACTGCAAAAAGAAAAAGCGCAAGTCGTTTGGACATACGCTTTCGCTACGCAACACGAGGATTATATCATTACTCTTCGTCAAAAATCAAGCACAAGGGTGGCAGGAGTAATGTTCGAAGCAAGTGATTTCCACCATGTAGAAGAAAAGGTCAGATCATATCTGGAGGTGCTGCTATGATTATTGCTTGCAAATGCTTGCGTATGC
>DFGY01000057.1:7172-7607 GCA_002372505.1 Firmicutes bacterium UBA3738 | reverse complement strand
AAGGCCGGAACTATTTTGAGGAGGACCTTTGGCTTACGAGCTGCCTGAAGGACCATTTTGATGTGGTCCTGTGCCATCCGACTAATTCCGAGAGCTTTGAAAAGGATGTTGACATGATCGTTTTCCGGAACACTGGCGGTGCAAGTGGCTTCAAGGACGTGTACGATGCGTTTGTAAAGCGGGTTAAGACCCAGCATCTGAGGACCTTCAACGAGTTCACCGGTAAGGCAGATATGATGGGAAAGCAGTACCTGCTGGACCTTACGGCCGCTGGATATCCTGTTATCCCAACGGTAGACTCCAAGGAAGACATCGGCCAATTGCCAGATGTGCCAAAGTATGTCATCAAGCCCATTCCGATCGAGGAATTTGACCGTATCGCCCGGCCATTAATCATGTAGTTGCAGAATCCAGCGCAGCGAGCGTCGCTTTTGT
>DFGY01000057.1:0-7053 GCA_002372505.1 Firmicutes bacterium UBA3738 | reverse complement strand
CAGCCCAAAATGCTCATAGGCTGTCACGAGAATGTACCCCTATGCTCACCGAAGGGAAGTTTAAACTCGCTTTTTCAGGATAGCCACGTCGGAGAAGATACCCAGAGAGGTGGTAGTCTGGAGATGTGATTACATTTGTGGGGTGGATATAGCAATTTCTCCAAGCATTCGCTAAGTATTCCGAGATACGAAGAATCAAGAAAAGGAAAGACAAGTAAATTCAGATTCATTGATTCTTTTTAAGGCAAAGCAGAAAAAGCCCCACAGCGTAGCTCTCAATCTTTACTATTGCTGTGAGGGATTGATGTGGTTTTGGGGCGGTGTGATTTGGATGAAGGAGAAAAAGTTGTAAATTTGAAAGATTTGCAACACCATCGCTAATAATAGATATATCTGACATAGAAAAATGATTACGAATAACGAACATAAAGTTTTATACATAAGCCCTTTTTTAGAGGAAACAGATGATGAACCGAAACAGGTTTTGTGTGATAGTTTATCAGGTGAAAATGAAGATTATAGAGAAATAGAATATGAGTGGTAGGTATAGTATGAAAAGCCATATAGTGCTGATATTTAGCTTATTGCTGACTGCTTGCGTTGAGGAGGTTCCCGAGACGATCTTTTCCGGGGAGACATCTATGATAACATTCCTGGCTTCTTATAAAACAGAAACAAAAACAGCTATATCTGATAACGGGAAAGTCAGTTGGTGCGCAGGTGATTTAGTATCATATAGTAGCGGTAGGAGATCATACAGTCCATATAATTCTACCTGTTCAATAGAAGAAGATTGCGATGTCGCTTCTTTATCTCTGAACGTAAACAATAATGCTTCCTGGCTGGTAGCTCTATACACGGGCCAAAATGTTTCAGTCTCGGTAATCGACGAAGGAGAACAAGTGGTCTTCATCCCGGAAACCCAGACAGGTTTATTCAAAGATGCTCATATCTCGGTTGCTAGAACCAATAGTTTACAAGAGGGTTCTGTCTTAACGTTTCGCAATGTGACTAGTCTTATAAAATTTACGTTGGATCGCAATGATGTGGGATATGTTGTGTTCCGCGGAAATCGATTCGAGGAAATATGTGGCTGTACCTATATTTATCTGCGAGACGAAGGACCCGAAAGCGCTTTTAACGAAGGAGAGTCTCGTATAAGAATTGATATTCACGGTAGTGGAGACTACTATATTTCCACGTTGCCACAAATGTTCTCGAATGGTTTTACGATAGAGTGCTATGATACCGAAGGATACTACCTGGGCACAGCTACGTCAAACAAACCTCTTAATCTGGCAAGAAGCGAGGTTAAGAATATAGGTATTATTGACAATCGTTTGACGAAATCATACACCGATTTGAGCCGTGACGAAACGGCCAATTGCTATCTAATTTCCACCCCAGGAGATTACAAATTCAATTGTATGGTCCAGGGGAACAGTAGCGACGCCATTTCCGGGGACCCAGTGACCGCCGAAGTTCTTTGGGAAAGTGTAGGGTCTGAAACGGCTCCGGCCATTGGTGATGTTATTAACGATGTTAAACTGCAAGATGGATTTGTTTGCTTCTCTGCACGGAAAGATGGCAATGCATCAATAGCTATAAGAGACTCCGATGGCGTCATTTTATGGTCTTGGCATATTTGGGTGTGTCGAGGTTATATTCCCTCCTATACGGATCAGAAATATCCTAATGATGCAGGTATTATGATGGACCGGAACTTAGGTGCGACTAGTAAAGAACCGGGGGATAGCAAATCTTATGGGCTTCTATATCAATGGGGACGCAAAGATCCTTTCCTGCCGGAACAGAATTACAATTACTCTTTTAAGATAAAAAGTAATCCATCGGAATGGAAAAACAAGACATCTGATTCGAGTATAGGAACGATAGCATTTGCAATAAGTAATCCTACTGTTTTTATACAAGCGAATTCTGTGAACCACGACTGGCTTTATACGGAGAGAAACACCAATGATGCCTCGAGATGGAACAGCGCGAAAACAAAATATGATCCCTGCCCTCCTGGATATAGGGTCCCGGATGGGGGAGTATATGGAATCTGGGCCGAAGCTTTTGGTGGATACTCTAAACAACCAAACTGCAGTTTAACCTGGGATGCGTCCAATAAAGGAATAGATTTCAGCTCGGTGCTTGGCAATGGAGTATGGTATCCTGCTACTTTTCTGAATGGGGTTGGCGCAGGCACATATCTCTCCTGCTTAAATAATTGGAGCACGACTTTCGATTTTGTTTTTAGCGAGTCAGGGTATGCATCTTCTTTTGTTCAAAACTCCAGTTATGGCTATAGATCTTCTGTAAGATGCCAGAAGATAGAAGCAGTTACAGACTTGTCTTCCGCAGGTAATGCCAATTGCTATCTTGTTGATAAAAAAGGACGATATAAAATCAATGCAGTAAAGGGTAACAGCAACGAATCCGTTGGGGAGGTATCTTCTGTTGACTTGTTATGGGATGATTATATTGAGAAAGAGGGGCTAGATAATGCGGGTAATATAGGTATCGTCAGCAATTTTGGTTACCGCGACGGCTATATCTTCTTTCAGACTTTTGGTAAAGCAGGAAATGCCGTGATAGCCGCAAAAGATTCAGAGGGAAGTATATTATGGTCATGGCACATATGGTGCGTTTCATCTATGCCTGCAGACCAGTACTATGCTAATAATGCGGGGGCGATGATGGATAGAAATCTTGGTGCAACGTCGGCAAAAATAGGAGATATTCAATCGCTTGGGCTGCTTTATCAGTGGGGAAGAAAGGATCCTTTCATTAATTCTGTATATAGAGATTCGGGCTTAGCCGCTGGATTACAGTATTTATTTTCCTCGGTCGATTCTGATGGTGATACTGGTACTATAGAATATGCTGTGGCTCATCCTATGACATTTATAACTAACAGGAATGACTGGTTATATTCTTCATCCGGGACATCCCCACGGTGGTCAGAAGAGAAAACAATCTATGATCCTTGTCCAAGTGGATACCGCGTTCCAACAGGAGGGAAAGAGGGTATTTGGTCTGTGAGCGCAGGCTCTGTAAGCAATATTGCAGATGTAAATGACCCTTCGTTTGACAAACAGAATTATGGAATGAATTTCACCAAGTTTTACCCTTACGGAGGTGCCTGGTACCCGGCGGTTGGGTACAAAGACTATAAAACTGGCGAGCTGGTAGATGTTGGTAGTTATGCTATTTATGGTTCAACAAGTACCGATGTATTACAGTTTAATACTATGTATAATTTTACGTATGGTAAAACTGTCGCTAATGCGTATGGCAGGGCCATTAGATGTCAGCGGGAATAAATACTTTCTGAATAATCTTGTCAGCATAATCGATGGTCGGCAAATACAAAGTCATAACTCTCTGCGGCAGTACGCGGTTCAAGGAGCAGTTTCTTGAGGCCCAGAAGCGACTGACCCTCGAAGGCAACATTGTAATCAGCGTCGGACTCTTCGGGCACAGCGGCGACGAAGAAGTGTGGGCTCCCGGGACAAAGGAGATGCTGGACGATATGCATAAGAGGAAGATTGATATGGCCGACGAAATCTATGTCATTAACGTCGGCGGCTATATCGGAGAGAGTACCAGGAGCGAGATCGAGTATGCAAAGAAGAATGGACGAGCGGTGAGGTATTTAGAAGAGATTTAAACACCTTTGCTGCTAACTTCTTTATAATTAGCGCTGTACAATATTTGCATCGAGTCTCACCTACTGCGCAAGAGCTGGTTTTTCAAGGCAGCTTTTTTGTTTACCGGACAAAGTTCACGTCTTTGATAAAGGTCATTCCGCGCTCTGGAGAATTATCTATAATCAAAGAGTCGAAATGGATTGTCTTGTGGTCCGCAGAAATCTTGCCTGTGCTTATGATTTGCTGTTTCTGGCCTGTTTCATCTACATAATCAAACGGAAGATACAACTCCGCATCATTATAGTCCGGAAAAGATTCAGAAATTACTTTACCCGAGCTTACTCTCTTTCCAACCGAGAAATCGTAAAACATTGTGTAACCATTCCCGGAAAAGCTAATCCGAACACCTCCCTCGCGTATTGTTCCCGAAGCAAACCCTTCACATTCTTTACCATTAACGTCTGCCTCCCAATTTGTACGCTTCAACCAATTGGAAGAGGACGGGTCTGCTTCACAACCCACGAAAGCCAGTACAGCGACAATGGCGAAAGCAAAAAGCAAAAGATGTTTTTTCATAAGCTACAAACAGTTAATTCCAGACAAATATAAAAATTATGAGAGATTTCCGTTGCTGTAGGCATAAAAAGGCTTCAATTATATAACGTACGCGAAAAGATGCCGACAAAGCCGCCTGTCACGCGGTGCATCACGGACTATCTGCGGATTTCTTCAATTCTTGAATCCGCTATTGGTATATGTATGGCGCTTTCGGCTCTCCTGCCTATGGCCAGGTGTGTATAGTCTGCACAGACAGTGGACCCCTATAAGCAAAATCATCCCAAAATGCTCATAGCCTGTCACGAGAATGTACCCCTATGCTCACCGAAGGGAAGCTTAAACTCGCTTTTTCAGGATAGCCACGTCGGAGAAGATGCACATGGGAGGTGGTAGTCTGGAGAAATGATTATATTTGTCAGACCGTGTTTACTAATATAGAATTTGCCATGGACTACAAAACTTTCAGTAAGCCCAAAATGTGGGCAAATGTTGCCGGGGGGATTATTTGCTACGTTATGTTTGTATATGAGCTCGGTGCACGTTCAGAGCGTTAGTTCGGCTTTAAAAAACATCAAAACAAAACAATAATTATGTCAGAACAGAGTAAAACGATTATCCGTGGCGTTTATGATTCTCCTGAGGAGGAATATGCCCGCAAAAACGGACAGACGTTCATTCACGACAAAATTAGGGTTGCGAGCACTCATTTTGAAAATCCGGGGGGATACGAGAGCAGGATTTACTATCTCTGCTTCAAAGATTCCGGTCAGCCCTATATACGCAAGGAGATTTTTACTCCGGGCATCTCTGCCGGAAGCTGCATGGGCGGAGAATTCGACGAAGATCTGCCGATGGACTTTCTGGTGGACTGCGATCTGGAAAAGTTCTCCGACGAGTTCCCTATGAGCTGCTACGAAAAGATACTGAAAAACACCGAGCTAGCCGAATTCCTCCGTAAATGGAATCTCCGGCACCACAAAGATGGTTAAATAGAACGACCGAAATATCTAATCTGTTACAGGGCGGATAGAAAGACCTTCACAGCGCAAAGTATAACGTAAAGTCATTTCGCCATAGCCGGAAAAATGAAACATTCTGGCATTGGCGCCTGACGAGGCTGTAGAAGTCCAGTAAAAGCCCAATTGACCCTGATACAGAAATTCAGCGGTAAATTTGTCGTTATTATACTTTTTCTTACCCGCAGCAGGCAGGATTATGCTGGCGCCGTTAATTTTACTGGTAACCTGATACCCTCCCACCGTCGTAGTGGTTCCCGGCTTGGATGTGTCTGGAATACTGGTATATTTCCATTTCCAAGTGCAATTATCAATCAGTTCCTTCCATTCTGCCTCAGTAGGAATGCGCCATTTGCCGCCAAGATATGCTCTGGCGGCATCATCTTCGTAATTATACTCCTTAAACTCTTTCTTGTTGTCAACCTTTCCGTATGCTTTATCGCTGTTGTATCTGGTCAGACTCTTCTCAGAGCCTTCGCATAACCTGTAATCCCGCCAGCTACAGGAAGTGTTATAATAAGCACCCCAGGGCAAAAAACCTTTTACGGAAACCGGTTCGGAAGAAAACAGATTCATTGATGCCCATTTAACAGAAAGGCCCAAATCTACGGCTTCGGGGAGCGGATAATCATACATCGCAGGGGTAGGTTTCACCTCGTTTTTCCCGTTGTTGTCCTGTGGATCTGTTTCTTCGGGATTTACATCCGAGCATGCGGTTCCCATCATTGCGGCTATGACCAACATGCCGGCTATCTTGATAATAGAGTGCATGATATATTGTTTCATACCGCAAATTTACAAAAATCACGTGGGAAAAGTAATAATTTAATATATTTGCCATATGAAAACACTGTTATTTGCGCTTCTGAGCGCCTTATTTCTGTTCTGTCAATGTGATAACGCTCCTTCGGGCCAAATCCCGTCGCCCGGCGAGAAAGACTCTGAGATCAAACCGAGCGAGCCGGCTGCAGCCGGCGACACGCTAAGGCTTGCAACGTACAACGTAGGCGTTTTCAGCAAGAGCGGGACCAACACGACCAACATGGTGGCCGCTATGGCCAAGGAGCTGGGTGTGAGCGCTTTATCCATGAACGAACTGGACAGCTGCAACACCCGTCACAACGTTTTTCAGATAAAGCTATTCGCCGAGGCCATGGGCGGCTGGGACTACACATTTGCGCAGGCCCTAAATTACAAAGGCGGCGGCTACGGAATCGGAATAGTGTCGGATCCCTCGCTGAAGCTTCTAAAGCGCATGAGGCTCAAGCTCGACCGCGGCGACGGCTCCGAGCAGCGTGCCCTCGCGGTGTGCGAATTCCGGGATTTCGTGTTCTGTTCCACCCACCTGGACCACACATCCAAGAATGCCCAGAAAGCTCAGGCTTCTACTATAACCGATTGGGTAAGAAAGACATACGGCAACACGGACAAACCGGTGATTCTGTGCGGCGACTTCAACGCCCTGCCGAACAGCGAGACCATTGCCTACATGAAGCAGGAGTGGACCATCCTCTCGCCGCTCGACTTCACCTATCCTGCCAAAAGTCCGACCAAGTGCATCGATTACATAATGGTGTACCGGAATGCCTCGTCCCGGGTTGAACTCCACGCGGCCAAAGTGCCCACAGAATTCAAGTCCGGCGACGTCAAAATCGCCTCCGATCACCTTCCGGTGTATGTTGACGTGACCATCAAAGCCCCCTCCACCAGCCAGAACTAAGCAACTATTAGGACGGTGGCGCGTAATGCGCTACGTCTCAGCGACTTCCGCAATTTGCCTGCACGAAAAATGATGCAGGCAAATCATGCAAGTGGCTAAGTAG
>DFGY01000073.1 GCA_002372505.1 Firmicutes bacterium UBA3738 | reverse complement strand
CGAGTTCCCGCACGGGTCATTTGCTATGAACATCATGCATTGATTGTCTGCGAGGAATACCGGATTATATATTCAGCATTCCAGGAGTAAAATTATGCCAAAAGATGACAGGAGAACCGTCCCCCTGTCATCTATGCCGACTGTGAAACAAAAAGCCTGTCCCCGTGTAACGCTTTGTGGCTTTTTGAGATGAGGTAGTGGATGGGAAGGATGAAGACGTAGAAGGAGAAAAAGATGGCGGTGCCGGGTACTGCCATGGCGGAGAAGGAGGCCATGCAGGCGGCGCTCCAGGGTACCCAGGTGGCAGTAAGTTCGACTGTGTTTTCGATGTCGATAGCCAGCTCTTGCTTATCTCCTCCGGTGCTTTCGTAGGCCTGGCCCAGAACCATGTTGCTCATGATAATTGCTGCGCTGCAGCTGCAGAACATGCCGGAGAATACTGTGCCTGTCAGGAAGGTCATGTAGACTCTTCCGATTTTTCTGCAGGCCCTTCCCATCATGTATGCTACGTCTTTAAACATCCCCGTTCCGTTTATTATGCCTGAGTAGGAGCAGGCGATTAAAACTATTCCGCAAATGTTTATCATGGACATCATTCCGCCACCGGCGAATATTCCGGCCAGGGCATCGTCTGCCGGTGCGTATCCGAAGAACAGACTTTTAAGCACTGCCGTAAGGCTTTCCCCTTGGATGCCTACGGCCAGAATTATGGAAAGTCCTATACTGATAAGGGCTGTTATCTTAATGTTTACTTTGAGAAGGGGCAGCGCCAGCATTACTACTACCGGCAGCAGTAGCACGGGGCTGAGGTGATATCCGCTGACCATGAGATTATCCATAGCCGGATCGATCTCGGCCAGAGGATGAGTGAAAGAAAGCACCCCGTACATTGCTGTGGTAATTGCAAAGGGCACGCCCATTGTTTTAAACATCATCCTTACGTTGTCGTAGAGATTGGTCTTTGTGACGAAGGCTGTAAGGGAAGCGCTGGCCGATACCGGTGAGCATCTGTCGCCGAAGTAACCGCCGGACAGCACTGCTCCTGCAGTCATGACCACGCTGACGTCCCCGGCCTTTGCCAGAGTTATGAGAATTATCCCGATGGTTCCCGCCGTTCCGAAGCAGGAGCCCAGGGCATATGAAAATGCACAGCATATTAAGAAGGCCAATAACAGAAACATTCCCGGGGAAATAAGGTTAAGTCCGTAGTGAACGAATATTGCAATGGTGCCACTGGCTCTCCAGGCTGCGGACACTGCGCCTATGAGAAGGAGCATGGATACTACTACAACAGATTCCTTGGCGCCTTTGAAAGTCATGCTGCCTATCTGCTTTTGGGAGTACCCTCTCTCCTTTGCTATAAATGCGTAGCACATGTAACCCAGGGCCAGTGGAATGATGAGTGAAATCCCCAGAATGACGCTTACCACCACGCCTCCCAGAAATATGAGTGAACCGATTATTACGTCCTTGTTGTTTACTATCCTTGCAGACATCCCTTTACCCTTTCATTGACTTTCTTTTGAGTGCATAGTATCATTGGACTATATATTTGTAAAATTGATATATTAGATTATATAGTTCAATATTTTTGAATTAAAAGGAGACGCCCTATGGAGCTTAGAAACATTGAAACCTTCGTCATGGCAGTGGAAAACAAGAGCTTTTCAAAAGCCGCCGAGCTGCTGGGCTACACTCAGTCAACGGTCACCTTCCACATTAAGCAGCTGGAAAGTGAATTCGGCGTGCTTCTCTTTGAGCGCATAGGCCGGAAAATCGCTCTGACCGAGGAAGGGGAAAAGTTCTACGAACACGCCATAAGAATTATAAAGGACGTAAAGGATGCACAGCAGGATCTGGATCCGGATCCTGAGCCCCACGGCCTTCTGAGACTTGGCTCCGTAAACTCCCTTTCCACCCTGCACCTGCCGGGACTTCTCATGGAGCTTCACAGGCGCTATCCTAAAATCGACACTCTCGTAGAGTCGGAGGCTCCACCGCTGCTCTTTGATATGCTGAGGCATAACGAGCTGGACCTGCTGTACCTTCTCGGCGGCGGCCCTCTGCCTGAAGACATGATCAGCGTATACGAGCACAAGGAGCCCAGGAGCTTTCTGGTTAAAAGGGACCATCCTCTGGCAAAGAAGAAAAAGGTCACCTTAAGCGACATTCTCAGCTGCGACTTTGTCTCCTCTCCGAAAACATCCCAGATGATGACCGACCTTGCAAAAAAGGAAGGACTTAAGTTCAGCCCCTATCTCATTGCCGGCACGCCGGATCTGCTCCTCCACATAGTTGAAGACAGCGACGCCGTCACCCACCTTCCCGACTTTACCGCAAAGAGATATATAGATGAAGGGCGATTAAAAAAAATACACGTCCCGGGTATTGACGAGTACTTCTTAATCAAAATTATTTACCATAAGAATAAATGGGTGACTCCCCAGATGAATGCCTTTATCTCACTGCTCTAACTGCCTCTCTGAGCTTTTTCAGCATAATAATGAGCAGTGTCAGTGCAAGTATGCACATTATAATTGCATAGAGGGCTGCCGCTCCCATTATTTCATATTTGACTACGAGGATTCTTGAGAGGACGAAGGCCAGAATTGCCGCCACAATGTAGCCGACTATCATCTTTTTCTGTTCTCTGATAATGGTAATCACCGTGTTCAGGAAGGTTGCATAGGCCAGGGCTCCGCCGCCTATCATTACAACGCAGAGCTCTCCTTTGTGCCCTGCAAGGTCAACACCAAATATAAATCCAAGTATGGGCACGCCTATAGTTGCGGCAACTGCTATGCCCAGAGCCGACAGCAGCGCAATGAAGAGAAACTGCTTTTTTATTTTCCCTGTCAGCTCTTTCAGGGAGCTTCTGCTTCCTTCCAGCCACAGTTCGGCGTATTCCTTTATTATTGGATTGAATATGAAGTTAGCCAGGAGCATTACCATGAAGGCCGGCATGAAAAGTATGTTGTACACAGCCTGAGTCTCTTCGTCCAGGTATGCGTCTATAGCATACTTTGGCGCATTGCTGATGTACATGTTAAGGAAAAGACTTAAGAATAGAGCAAAGCCTTCTATAACGAGGATCTTCATTCTGCCCCAGGAGAATGCGGGTTTAAAGGAATCGCAATATCTTCTGCCGGCGTTGACGGAAGTGAGCCCCGCAATTATCACCGATACGGTGACGCTGCATGTGCAGGCTGCAAGCAGGTTGTCCGTGAGAACCAGCACAACAATAATGGACAGAACCTCCAGCACGTATCTTACGCAGGAACACTTTGTGGCAACGTCCAGTCTGCCCTTTTGCTGCATGTTTCCGTGTATGACATCTGTGTATGCCTGAACAACTTTGAGAAGGCACACCAGAAGGACCACCATGCCTTTTTCAAATCCGTAGGACAAAGCCACGTTGCCGTAAATGCAGTAGCCTCCTACACAGGCAAGCATAATGAGGCAGGTTAAAAATCTCATCCCCTGGTATTCACCGAAGGAAAATTCTTCATTTATATCCGACGCCTGAAATCTTCTGAGGCCGTAGAGGCCAACGTAGAGCATGAGGTTCGCAACGGCAAAAGCAATACTGAAAATACCCGCATCCTCCATACCGTTGGTGCGGGTAATTACCATGAGTATCAGCGGGCATTGCATAGCCGACATTACTGCGTTGGCAGCATTCCAGACATATGCACTGCGATTTATGTTGCTTGTCTTTTCAAGCAGGTCAACTATTTTATCGTGCATGCCTTACTCTTTGGGGTTAATGAGAATAAATCCTATGTTTCCTTTTTTACCGTTACTGTAAAAGAATCCTTTATTGCTTATGTCCGATGCCGGGCTATCCAGATGATTCACTATATTTGTAATGCTGTTGCAGTTCGGATTCTTTTCTGCGCCCATTTTAATCAGGCCATAAGCACTGGCACCCCATCTTCCCTTTTGCTGTGCGGATTCACCGACAATAATTTTTCCATCGTTATCCAGACCTAAGAGAAGCATTGCATGTGAGTATTTTGCATAAACTCCCGGGCCCGGTTCTTCCCCGGCAATCATTACGATTATGGGATCGCCCTCTTTAAGGTGGTTCTTTATCATCTGCTTTGCACTGCTGGCTGTGTAATTGTAAACGAATTTATGAGGAACGTTATACGCAGTCAGCACCTTATCTATACCTTTCAAGCTAATGGGCATCTGTTTGTCCACGCTCTTTTTGAAATTAGCATTATAAGTCTTTGTCCCTGCCACTTTTTTAATTACTTTAGTCAGAACAGCTCTGGGAGTATAGTTCGCAAACTCGGGAACCATTGCCCTGAGAATGGTGGTAAGCGAGCAGGTGGAACAGCCGTGCTTTGCCAGGTATTTATCTCCGTTGGGATTTTGCGCAGCTGCTGTCTGGCTGAATATTCTATAATTGTAAACAAAGCCTCTGCTGTTTATTCCTGTTGCATCGGCCGGTGACTTGCCCTTGGAAGGCTCCATGGGGCTGAAGGAAGGTGTTACGTAGGTCACCTTCGGCGCTACCGGCTTAACCTTTTTCTTGACCTTCTTTGTATATTCCTTTCCACATTTGCATTTGTAATATGTAGCCGTATCTGTGGATTTTAACAGTATGTAACAATGAGTATGAACGGTGCAGGCCTTTAGCTTGCTCCACTTTCCGTATCTGTATTTTTTCTTGTTTTTGTTGTATGCGCCAATGCGGAAATAATATTTCGTTCCGCTCTTAAGCTTTTTAATGGTTAAACTTTTTTTGTTCTTTTTGACATTTACTTTTTTAACGTTCTTCTTAAACTTTTTGTCCGTAGAATACTGCAGTCTGTAACCGTTGCATTTTACCTTCTTCCACTTTATAATTATTGTTGCCTCTTGCTTGCTGCTGAGGCTCTGCACTTTAACTCGTGCAGGTTTTTGCGTAGCAGAAAAAGAAGGCGCCGTCGAAAGGATTAATGTCAGCACCAGCAATATACACACACTCAATACACCTAGTCTACGTCCTTGACTATGCTGTGATTTATCCACTTTTCCTTCCTCCTTAATTGTGATAAATCGTACTACGATTGGGAGAGTTTGTCAAGAAGACAGGCCCCTTCTCCCCTTCCAAATCCTTAGAATTGCAATCATTATTACCAGGCCGGCCAGGGTTATGATAAGGCCTACGAAGAAGCCTTTCGTATGGTAGACCATCTCTATTCTATGAGTGCCCTTAGGCAGGAACACTCCGGTAAATGCCACATTGACCTTATCTATTTTCTTGCACTTTTTCCCGTCTGCATATATATCCCATCCATCTGCATCAACTATGGAAAGATATAGCAGGGAGTTTTCCTTGCAATCTACTGTTCCCTTGTATGTATCATTGCCAAACTCTGTTGTTTTAATTCTGCCTGCTGCCAGCTCCTTTGCATTTTTATCGTAGCTTGCCACAGGTACCTGATAAAGGATTATTTCATCATACTCACAGGGGTTGTGGTTTTTACCTGCAAATAGGTTGACCCTTATTCTCTTCGCTGCCTCTTCACCTGTCCCTAGATACATTGTGAAATCCTCTACGTCCGGCAGGGCTCTCTCCGTATCCCGCTCATCGATGTTGATCTTTTTAACCACTCCATTGTCCACACTGGCACAGATGGTGCCCGGGAACTGTGAGTCCTTGCCCTTTATGGATATTATGATGGCGTGATTGTCATCGTTTTTCGCTGACAGATATTTTACGTTGTTGTCCTTCTCATCCATCTTGACTGAATACTTCAGTTTTTTGACGCCGCTGTTTACTTCTTCGGGCTTGAGCTCTTTCAGGCCCCCCGGCTTCCGGTCATCGGGCAGAATGGCGGCGCGGAGCATGGCGATTTCCCTTTCCGGGTAAGACAGGGTGAGCCAGTCTGATTCGTGCATATAATAATAGTAGGCACAGCCCAGTCCCATATTGTATTTGCTCTTTAGCACCTCCGTGCCGTCGATGCTTTTGTCATATTCGAAACCGTATCCTGCGTAGTTCGACGCATCCTTATGTTTTGCGTCGCTGCCTATGAAATACTTTGTGCCGGAAAGGAAATCAAGGCCGAATCTATTGTCATTGGAGTTGGGTGCAACTCTTTTGTAGTAACCCATATTGTTTCCGAGAAGCTTGTTGTATCTCAGCCAATCGGCATTAACGCTGGAATAAAATACGTAATTTGTGCGGTTGCCGAAGTACATGGCTTCATTCATTTTGCCATGAGGCATCCTTATGCCCGTTACCTCATCAACCTGATCTATTCTGTAAAAATCAGAGTCTTTAATTTTCGGACCTATACGCTGTGGAGTTTCAGCCAGCAAACTTTGAGCCTGGCCTCTGCTAAGATAGCCATCCGGACCTTCGTAGCCTTCATTATTCAACCCCCAGGACGCATTGTAAGCAGCCACAAGACCTATGACCGTAATAGCCGGCACCGCCTTTTTCAACAGCAATTCTTTGCTCTCCCTCTTTCCTATTAAAACCACAATGGTGACAATCGCAGCCACTACGAAATTGACGATTACTAGTTTTAATTCATTGGGGGTGAGTATTTTCTGCAGCCACAATAAATAACCTGTGTAGCCTGCCATGAATGCCAGGGTCAAAATCTTTACATGTGTCTTCTCCAGCATGCCGCTATCCAGACATTCCATGGCGGACAGCACGATAAAAAATGTAATGGCAAACATCCATCTTCCCGATGGATAGCTGAAAAAGTTAAAGGCGCTGTTTACATATGGAATGGCTGCACCAATGAGCATGAGCAAGGCTATAATGGCATTCGCCTTCCTTTTTAGCGCCAGCATGAATATTGCCGGAAGGAGGACCAGGCATATGGGCGCAAGTCCAATCATGGAATCGCTGCCGAATATGGTAATCCAGTCCACCAGCTTCATAGGCATTCTCAGCAGCTGTTCCTGAGTCATCATAAGGGGAACGCTCTTGCCGGTGCTGGATGTCGACGCGAAATATTTGACCACCGTCAGCCACGTGCCTATGGCGGAGATCATTATTCCCACTATTCCAAAACCTATAAATTTGCCTGTGTCTACGAAGAACTCTTTGACCGTCTTCCCTTCGTCATAGGTCAGCCTTCGGATAAAGAAATATATAAGCGTAATTATTCCTATTATATATGCGAAAAAGAAGGTGGTGATAATGGTATATCCTACTGACAGTATAAACAGAGCAGGCGATTCCTTCCTTAATACCTTTTCCACTCCCAGCAGAACCAGGGGTAGCATTATGGGTGCAAGAAGGAATGTTGCCTGAACCAGGCTGGCATGGATTATCCATGGGGAAAATGTATACAGGGTCGCACCAAATATAATTCCCGTGTTACTTAAGTTTATCTTTCTGGCAAAGAGCATGAAGCAAAAGCCGGTCAGGTACAACCTCATTATGACCGTAGCCGTGAATACAACGTCCACATACTTTGCCGGAGAGAAAGCCATAAGATAGGAAAAGGGATTCAGCAAGTTGGCCGTATTGAAGGCAAAGCCGTCGGTGCCAAGTCCGATGGACCAGTCCCATGTGTTTACGGTGCCATCGGCAAACAGATTGCTTAAAAACCTTTTGAACTCAAAGATGAACATGTATCTTTGAGAAAAGCTGTCCTTATTTGCAAATTCAAATCTGAGAAGGGTCTTGTCGTTTACTATGTATACAAAATAGATTCCTACTGCACAGACTGCAAATATTGCTGTGAAAATAAGGGTTAATTTCTTTAGGCTGTATTTGTTCTCATTCTCCATTATGCATAAAACTCCATCACCGCATCAATGACTCTCTGCTGATCTGCTTCCTGCATTTGATAGTACAGAGGCAGACGTAACAGACGTTCACTCTCTGTTGTTGTATACCGGTCCTCTCCTCTGAACTCTCCGAATTTATAACCGGCTTCTGCGGAATGGAGGGGCACATAGTGGAATACTGCCGTAATTTCTCTTTCCTTTAAATGACTGATTAGTTTTGTTCTTTCCTGAAGATCCTTCACCTTGATGTAGAACATGTGGGCGTTGTGTATGCATTCTTCGGGAATGTGCTGGAATTCAACCAGGCCTCTGCTTTCCAGTGGCTTAAAGGCTTCTCTGTATTTTCTCCATGTGCTCATGCGGTCTTCATAAATTTCATCCGCCATTTCCAGCTGCGCCCACAGGTACGCGGCGTTAATGTCACTGGGAAGATAAGAGGATCCTTCGCTGACCCAGGAATACTTATCAACCTGACCGCGCAAAAAGCGCTTCCTGTCAGTACCCTTTTCCCGGATTATTTCAGCACGCTTAATGTCTTCTTCGTTGTTGATTAACACGGCTCCGCCTTCTCCCATGGAGTAATTCTTTGTCTCGTGGAAGCTGAAGCATCCGTAGTCACCGATGCTGCCTAGGGCTCTGCCCTTATATGAGGACATTACTCCCTGAGCTGCATCTTCGATTACTTTCAGAGAATATTTCTCTGCCAGCTCCATTACTTTATCCATTTCAACGGATACTCCGGCATAATGCACAGGAACAATAGCCTTTGTCTTTTCCGTCATGGCGTTTTCGATGAGCATTTCGTCCATATTCATTGTGTCAGGTCTGATGTCGATGAATATTATTCTGGCTCCACGAAGAACGAAGGCGTTTGCTGTTGATACGAAGGTGTATGAAGGCATTATCACCTCGTCCCCCGCCTTTATGTCCGCCAGAATTGCAGACATTTCCAGGGCCTGAGTGCATGAGGTAGTGAGAAGAGTGCATTTGCCGGCGGTCTTTTCCGTCAGCCACCCTTCGCACTTTTTCGAAAAATCCCCGTCTCCGCATATTTTTCCGCTTTCTATGGATTCCTGTATGTATTTTATTTCATTGCCTGTTTTAGGGGCTATGTTAAATTTGATTTGCATTTTTACTTCTCCTTGTATTATTATTGTTGATAGTATATCACACTATTTTGTTATTGTTGATTAGATTTAATTTTTTATATTAAAAGGAGAACGTCCTAAATGTATTCCATTGTTATCCCTTGCTATAATTCGTCCCACACTATCAGGGACGTGGTTGAACTCACTGCAGATATGATGAATGAACTCGGCAGGACGCCCTTTGAATTTATTCTCGTTGACGATCACTCCCCGGATGACGGCGCCACTATCAGCACCCTTCTGGAGCTTTCCCGCGAGTACGATTACGTAACCGTTGTTGAGCTTTCCATGAACGCAGGGCAGCATAACGCCACTATGGCCGGGCTGAATTATGCCATAGGCGACGTGATCATCAGCATGGATGACGATATGCAGACTCATCCTTCTCAGCTTCCCGTTCTATTCGAGGAATTTGATAAGGGTTATGATGTTGTCTACGGACACTACGATGAAAAGAAACATTCCGGCTTTCGCAACTTCGGCAGCTGGGTCAACTTCACGACAGTACGTATACTAATAGGCAAACCAAAGAATCTGAAGACGTCCAGTTTCTGGATTATTAAGAAGTTTGTCCGTGATTACGTTATTGAATACAAGAACAAGTACACCTACCTTCAGGGACTGTTCTTAAGAACGACAAACAACATTTCAAGTATACCCGTCAAACATTTTGAACGGGCATACGGAAAGTCAAATTATACATTTAAAAAACTAATTGAACTATGGTCCAACGTTATGGGCTACAGCATCCTCCCCTTGAGGATTGCCTCCAGGTTCGGAACCCTCATCGCCTTTATCGGATTGGTAGGCGCCCTGGTAGTGTTCATAAAGAATCTTATTTCACCTTCCAGTGCGCTGGGCTGGCCGTCTATAATGTTCACTCTGTTCTTCTTCTCCGGTGTAATAATGATGTTCCTCGGAATAATCGGAGAATATGTAGGCCGGCTATTCTTAAGTAACGGCAATGACCCGCAATTCGTTGTCCGACAAGTTCATAAGAATAATCCGTAGAGAAATTAATACATTACGACCTTAGTGCCAAGTGGTATTCTCTTATACATATACTTGGCATTTTCTACGCTCAATCTGACGCAGCCGGTGGTATTTGGCGTGCCATCCTTCATGATTTTCTTAATCAGCTTGTTGTCAGGCAGTCTCCATGCCACTGAGTGGAAGGCATCATAGCCGTTAAAGAAGCTCAGATATTTGTAGTAGTATCTTAAACTCAGAACGCCGTTGTATCTGGTACGTCTCGGTTTGTGCTTTTTGAGAACCATAACGCCTTTAGGTGTCTGCTTGCCGTACTTGCCGCTGGTGCAGCGGAAGGTCTTAATCAGATTCCAGTTTCCTTTCTTTCCTCTGAATATATTTACTCTCTGAGTGTAGAAATTGGTCCAGACAAGATATTTGGTTTTGCTGGAATATCTTTTTACATAGCTTTCCTTTTTCTTCTCAGTCCAGTCCAGCAGTTTCTTTTTCTTTTTGTCATAGGAAACATGACCCTTTATGGATTTAACTGTGGACCACTTGACCCAACCTGAAGCAACTTTCTTTCCTTCCTCATTCTTATAGGTAATGTATACTCTCTTTGGTCCGCGGAAAGGAATGTATTTTGAATGTTTCGTCGGCTTTACAGTTGTACCCTTCTTTAATTTCATCCCGTCTAAGGTGATTGTCTTGCGAAGAGTTGCTGACCAGGTTACCGTACGAATTTCCGATAAGGTCAGGTAGTCTTTTACTATTATCCCTGCTCTTGTGGAGGCCGGTGTCTCAATTCCTTCTTCATCTTCGGCTTTTACCCAATAGTAGTATTTGCCACCTTCAAGATTGCGATCCTTAAATTTGTTTGTCTCCACTATCGCATATGCCTTCGAAGGAATTTTCTTTTTTGTGCTTCTGTATACGCTGTAAAATTCCGCACCTTTGACCTTATTCCAAGTCAGAACCACGTCGTTTGTTTCACTGTTTGAAGTAGCGCTGACCTTTTCCGGACGCTTCTGATCCGCCGCCATGGCCTCCATCTGGAAAATAGGGCCCCCTGCTAAAACTAATGCAAGCAATATACAAATGCTTACTTTTACACACTTTTTCGTCATTAAACTTTTCTCCTTAATATTATCTGTTTTTTTCGAGTGCATTGTATCATAAATGTTTTTCTTCTACAACAATGTCTTTTCCCCATTTTTCACATGTCTATCCGCCTTTCACTTTATATTTGCAAGGCTTTCATACTGAGTTCACATGTTTATCACATGGATTTATTAGACTCTCTTTCCGTAAGGGGGAAAGTTACCATTATGAAAAAGATAGTTACAACAGTTATAGCATTAATACTCGCATTTACCACCGTCCTTCCCATGGAGGCAAGTGCTGCATCGAAAGATCCTTTGGATCCGGGTGAGCACTTAGTTAAATACGCAAAGAAGTATCTTGGTTCAAGATATAAAAGAGGTGGCACATACCTTAAGGACTTGGACAAAAAGGGAGACAAGAATCGTGTGGACTGCACAGGTTTTGTACAGGGTATATATAAAAGGTACGCAAAGGTCAAGCTCCCCGGTGGCAGCTTGAGGAGAATGGAAAGAAAAGCTATTAAGCTTGGCAAGAAGGTCGGTTCCTACAGAAAAGGCCTTTCAAAGGCTAAGCCCGGTGATATCCTTATTTTCCATCCCGGTTCATGGCGTCAGCACGTAAGTATCTATTATGGCAAGAAGGACGGTAGGCACGTTGTTATTGAAGCGAACAGTGCCGCAGGTGGCGTTACGCTCCGTAAACTCAGAAATGCACCGCGTTCTGTCATCCGCATGGAAAATGTAATCCGTGATAATAGCGATTATTACGGAAGATATCTCGATAAATGCGAATATAATTTCGAAGACAATGCCGAAAGCAATTTCGAAGAATAATTCATCTGTTTCATTAACGCTGTATACACTTTATACAGCGTTTTTTTATGCTCTTGGCTCTTTATTCTTTATTGATTTTTAACATGTACTATGATAATCTTTCTTACAAGTTTGGTGCCTACTATCGAAGGGGCAGACGAATAAACAGGATTAAAAAAATGGCAAAAAAAATAATGATAATTGGAGCAGGAGACTTTCAGATTCCCCTCATTGAATATGCTGCCGAAAACCACGAGGTGGTTTTAGTAGCTCCTGAGGTGGATGATGCAGTCGCCGAAAAAGTATCTTCCGTTTACAAAATGGATGTACGGGACCGCGAGGAAATACTCAAGATAGCCGAAGCTGAAAAAATTGATGGTGCAATTACAGATCAGACAGACATTCCTGTCAGAACCGTCGCCTATATATCGGAAAAGCTCGGCCTCCCGGGAATTGGTTATGAGACCAGCAAGTTATTTACCGACAAATCCCTGATGGACAGACGTCTTGAGGAGCTGAATCTATGCAGAATTCCTTCATGCAGCACAAGCTCTGTGGAAGAGGCTGTATCCTTCATGGAAGGGTTGGGAAGGAGCGTTCTTATTAAACCCAATGACTCTCAGGGCTCCCGCGGGATTTTTTCCTGTTCGACTGCAGAGGAGCTGCGCACCTCATACGAAGAGGCAAAACAATTTTCTTCAGACGGTACAGTCCTGGTTCAAAGAGAAATATCCGGAAGAGAATTCTTCGTTGAGAGCATGACTTTAAATGGTGAAACGGTGAATCTGATTATCGGGGATACGGTTTATTTTACTACTCGAAAATCTTATTCCGCAAAGACACGAATCACTCCTTCCATTGCCGATGCTCATCTAGTCAATAGAATTCTTGCGGTGAACCAGAAGATAATAAAAGGCTTCGGCCTTAATCAAGGCATTACCCACAGCGAGTATATTGTGGAAGATGATGAAATTTATCTTTTGGAAACTGCTGCAAGAGGTGGAGGAGTCTACATTTCTTCTGACCTTATTTCAATTGCAACAGGTCTTCACACGGAAGAATTCCTTGTGAACATCTGCCTTGGAGAACAAAAGTCCCTTCCGGACATAGTGGCCGGCGGCCCGGCCTGTGGATACCTGGCATTCTACCTTCCTGTGGGCGAGGTTGTTGATATTTCAGGTGTTTCCGAAGTTGAGGCTCTGCCTTATGTCCATAGGAATCAGCTATATAAAATCCACGAAGGGATGGTTAACAATTCTGCGGCATCCGACAAAACATCCCGTTATGCCGTTATTGTTTCCGCCGAGGACAACGATGAGCTTACAGCCAGGATGGATTACATCCGCGAAACGTTAAAGATTAAAGTAAAGACAAATGAAGGATATTCTTATCCTATATGGGATTAAGGTGGTATAAATGTTTGACAAGAAAATCGAAAAAATAGAGCGTAAATATGTTAATGCCCTTTTGGGTCTCAATCTTCTTTTACTTCAAAAGGGAACGAAAACTTCCTATGAAAGGGAGACTCGCGCCCGGGACAGAAGAGTCAGGAAGTTAATGAAGGAGGCTTACAAGATCCCATTTTATCGTGAAAGATTTGATCGGGTAGGTCTTAAGCCCAAGGATTTTACCTGCGCCGAGGATCTGTACAAGTTCCCCACCCTTTCGAAAAATGAGCTTCGTCAATGGATGGAGGAAGAAACGGGCAAGGACAAATATGAATATTATTACCTTGATACCACCAGCGGTTCCTCCGGGACACCCACTAGCGTATACTACTCACCCAGAGAAAAATCATGGAACATGGCAAACTGGATGCGTGTTCTTATCCGCGGCGGCTACAACCCTCTCCTTGGAATGACTGCCAGCAGAATGTCCGCCCACAGCGTATCCGCCGGACAAAAGAATATTTTTCAGAAAGCAGGCTATCTGCGCCGTGAGTTTATTAATCAATATGAACCTGAACCGGTGGTCATTGAACAGATCAATAGCATCAAACCTGATTTGCTGTATATGAATAAAACCGAGCTTATGCGTATCTCCTTATACGCAAAGAAGCATGGCATTCCAATGCATCATCCAAAGTTCCTGGTGCCTACGGGAGAGATGATCGACGATCAGGCAAGGGCTCTCTTTCTTGAACTCTTTGGCGACGGACTTGTTGATGCCTACGGTGCCGCTGAGTTCGGCTCATGCATGACGCGTTATCCCGGCTCCGATCACTGGCGTATTCAGGGCGACCTTTTTGCAGTCAATATTTGTGATGATGAGGGCAATCCTGTAGATGAAGGCAATGTGTGCATCACGCCACTTTACAGAACGGATTTCCCGCTGATCAATTATCTTGTAGGCGACAGAGCCAGACAGGGCTTTGATGATGACGGCAACCGGATTATTGTTTCTATTCTCGGCAGATCCAATGACTTTATTTCCCATGCCGATGGCAGCCTTACCACATTCTTTATGGTTGCTCCCATCTTCGCCAAAAGCAAAGAAATCGTCCAGGTCAGACTGGTGCAGAAATCCTTTGAGGATCTCCTCATACAGGCCGTAGCCATAGACGATTTAACCGACGAAGATATTAAGGCTGTTGAAGATAGAATCATTTCTCAGATGAATGAAAAGCTAAAACAGCCCATGAACATTTCATTTGAGTGGATGGATGTCATTGAGCCTGATGCCAACGGCAAGCTCCGTCTCATAGTAAACGAAATGAAGTAAGTTTAAGGCTTAATCATTAAGGTTTAATATAGTACTTCCCGGCTTTAAGGCGGTACTCCTTACAGCCCTTTACCATTGCATACACAATTTTTCCCTTGTAAGTTTGCCCGGAATAAAAGTCATATCCCTGGGGAATGCTTCCTATTTGCTTTGTGTCCGTAAGGTTCGGGTACACCGTTCCATCATTCCTTATTTCCTCGCTTCCGTCGGGAGCAGTTATTTTGAAATCCACTGTAACATCAGTCAGACCAAAGTCCTGATCCGGGAAACTATCCGGAAATTTTACCTCATAGTTCGCCACACAGTACTGGAGATTCTCGTTTCCTATGTCCAGGTCTATCCTTTCGTTGGTGCCTGATACATTGAAGGCATCAATTTCTTTTTTCACCTTTTTCTCATCGGTTATGATGCTCTTCACTCTAAATTCCACATCGTGTTTCTTCCCGTCAGCCTCAGCCTTCTTCTTTATTTTCAGCCACTTTCCAGTTTTCTCGGAAGGAACCTCCTTGGCCCCCTCCTCCTTATTTCCGGCCGAACCTTGCCCTGAGGATTCCGGCGCCTCACCTCCGCAGGCCCCAAAAGAAAACGCCACAACAAGAATAAACACCATTACTAAAACAAACTTTTTCTTTTCCACCATACTCACCTTAGATGACAGGGGGACGGTTCTCTTGTCACCTTTTTCCAACATTTTCCTTTTGATGACAGGGGGACGGTTCTCTTGTCACCTTTTCCCAACATTTTCCTTTTTACTTGTCTTCCAGTACGCGGTAAACAATTGCAGCCAGGGCGCCACCTATCAGAGGTGCCACTATGAATACCCAGACTACCGACAGGGGCTCGTTGTTTCCTGTAATTGCTGAAACTACTGCAGGGCCGAGGCTTCTTGCCGGGTTGACCGAAGTCCCCGTAAGACCAATTCCGAGAATGTGAACGAGAGTAAGGGAAAGGCCTATAACTATTCCTGCGAAGGATCCATGGTGAGCCTTTTCCGATGTAACTCCCAGCACCGTCATTACAAAAATAAACGTGAGGACTACTTCCACCAGCAGACCGGAAACTATACTGCCGTTTACACCGGCAAGCCCATTGCTGCCCAAAGCGCCTGTACTGTCATTAACAAAGCCACTTACAAATATGGCCACCAGCAGTCCCGCGCCAGCCAGTGCCCCGAGGCACTGTGCTATTACGTAGCCTATGAAATCCTTTACGCTCATGCCCCCTCTTATCAGCACCCCAAGGGATACCGCCGGGTTAATATGACAACCGGACACATTGCCGATGGAGTATGCCATAGCTACAATTACCAAACCGAAGGCCAGAGCCGTGAGCAAATAGCTACTTCCCACAGAAGCATCGCAACCCACCAGCATAGCAGTGCCACATCCAAGGGTCACCAGCACCGCCGTGCCAATAAACTCCGCAATATACTTCCTCATATCAATTTCCTCCTTCTATAAATACATAATACTTTCTAATAATTTATATAATTTCGCTCCACATTATACCATACCGAGCGTTTCATGGGGACAGGCTTTTTGTCCCGCTCGGAAGGTGACCGGGTATGGTTCTCTTGAAACAGAGGGACAGGCTTTTTGTTTCACCTGGGGAAGGTGGCAGGAGGACGGTTCTCTGATTCACCTGTCAATCTTATATTTCCCCTTTATGATTCTAGTCTGGTGACATGCTCCCACCACTTTCGCATCAGCTAA
>DFGY01000041.1:657-18886 GCA_002372505.1 Firmicutes bacterium UBA3738 | reverse complement strand
CGGGGACGAGGCGGATTTGCAGGCTTAAATTCCAACATTTTCGCTGTAGCTGGAGAAATGTTGGAATTGATGTTGCTCAGGAGCGGGGACGAAGTGGATTTGCAGGCTTTATTTCCAACATTTTTGCCGTGGCTGGGGGAATGTTGGAATTGATGCTGCTCAGGCGCGGGGACGAAGTGGATTTGCAGGCTTTATTTCCAACATTTTTGCCGTGGCTGGAGGAATGTTGGAATTGATGCTGCTCAGGCGCGGGGACAGGTGAAACAAAAAGCCTGTCCCCGTGAAACGCTTCAGCTATGTCATAAAAAAAGCGGAACCCGAGGGTCCCGCCTTGTAAGCTAAGTAACATATGTTACTTTATAGCATATTTATGTACTCCTAATTACAGTACTTCCTTGATAGCATCGCCGATGATCTTGATACCTTCTTTGATTCTATCTTCAGGCTCAGCTGAGTAGTTCAGTCTTGCTGTGTTCAGACCGCCGCCATTGGGGAAGAACGGAGCACCAGGTACGTATGCAACGCCTCTCTTGATGCATTCCGGCTGGAGAGCCTTCATGTCTACATGCTCAGGAGCTTCGATCCATGTGAACAGACCACCTTCTGAACGTGTGAATTTGCATCCTTCCGGCAGATACTCTTCCATAGCATCGATCATGCACTTTCTTCTGCTGTCATATGCAGGGAGAATCTTCTCCAGGTGCTCGTCCAGGCTGAACATTTCCATGTACTTAGCGCATTCCATCTGACCTATTGTTGAAGCCTGAAGTGCACCTGCCTGTTCCATTACGTTGTACTTTTCAAGAATCTCGTCGCTTGCACATACCCAGCCCAGTCTGTATCCAGGTGCCAGTATCTTGGACAGTGTGCCAAGATAAATAACAAGGCCCTTTGTATCCAGAGATTTAAGAGCAGGAAGAGATTCGCCTTCAAATCTGAGTTCACCGTACGGGTTGTCTTCAACTACAGGAATTTCAGCCTCTGTCATAACTTCCATGAACTGCTTACGTCTTTCCAGGCTCCATACTTTACCTGTCGGGTTCTGGAATGTTGGGATAACATAGCAGAATTTAATGTTATCGTTTTCTGCAATAGCCTTCTTAAGTTCGTCTATAATCATACCTTCATCATCTGTCGGGATGGATACGAATTTCGGCTGGCATGTCTTGAAAGCGTTGATAGCACCCAGATATGATGGAGCTTCAAGCAGAACTACGTCGCCTTCGTCTAAGAATACTCTTGCGGAGAAGTCGAGACCCATCTGTGATCCGGATGTCATAAGAATGTGGTCTGCATCTGTCTCGATCTGTTCTTTTTCAGACATACGTTTTGCAATCTGTTCTCTGAGGGGCAGATAACCATCTGTTGATGAATACTGAAGAGCCGTTTCTCCCATTTCGTCGAAAACTTTCATTGCTGCCTGCTTCATCTCATCTACAGGGAATAACTCTGCTGCAGGGAAACCGCCTGAGAATTTAATGATCTGCGGATCGCTGGCACTCTTAAGTAGTTCTCTGATTTCAGATGCGGACATGTTGTCCATACGACTTGCAAATTTCATAATTTTGCCTCCTTACAATAAACAAAGATCTTTGTGTGAGTTAATAATTATATGATAATGACCATCATCCTAGCCATGATGGTCTCATATACAATTTTATCGGATAGATAACCATGTCATCTATTCCTTCCTTTTCGTTCGCTGCTTTAAGGTCATCTAGGAGATCCTCTCTGCAGGTTGTGAACTTAATGGGAAGACCGCTTTCTTTGGAAAGATCCTTACACATTTTATAGCCTCTGATAATATCTTCGGCCGTTGATTCAGAAAGCAGGTGAGTATTGTTAATTATCCCATCCATTTTCAGACCTGTTTCGGCCTGAATAGCATTTATGTGACCCATACAACCCGCTACATCGGGAGTCTCAGGTCTGTTTCTGTTGGCAACAAAAAGCATTTCCGAGTCACCGTCAAGAAAATACTTGCGGAACTGATTCAGTACTCTTGCGCCGTCATTGTCTCCGCCAACATCGACTATCGCCTGATACTCTTTATTCTCCAGCGGAGTCTTGAGAGCCGCAGAAAGTGCGGGAAGATCCTCGGTAATGTCGAATCCAAAGGAATTGAACTGAACCATTATTCCGAGGTCTTCCATCATCTTCTGACGTTCTCTGCTTCTGAAGTACGGGTTCATGATATCGAGATCGAGTATCGCTACCTTATCGTATTCTTTTTTACGGTCCATGGCCAGGTTGACGGACACTTCTGTTTTGCCACTGCCATAGTGACCTGTAATAATTGTTATACGCTTCATCAGCTTCGTTTCCATTTCTTAATTACTTAAGCATCCATGCTGGGCTTCCAAACATTCAGAGCTTCCATGTTCTTCGGAATGAGGGCAGCCTTCTTGCCTGTGAATACTTTTTCAAATACCTTCTGCATTGTGTCGATGTTAACAACCTTTGTTGCGTTGATAATAGCACCGAGCATTACCATGTTCTGAGTCTTGCCGTTGCCGACTTCAACCTCAGCCAGGTGCTGGCAGTCAACATAGTGAACGTTTACATCGTCTCTTGTAGCCTTCTGTGAGATGATTGAGCTGTTGATGAACAGATCGCCACCCGGCTCGAGCATGCCTTCGAACTTGTCCAGTGAAGGACCGTTCATGGCGATGAGTACGTCGCACTTTGTTACCAGTGGTGATGCGATTGGCTGATCGGAAATGTTAACTGTACAGTTAGCTGTACCTCCACGCATTTCCGGGCCGTATGAAGGCATCCATGATACTTCTTTATCTTCGAACATTGCTGCGTATGACAGCATCTGTCCTATGAGCAGTACGCCCTGTCCGCCGAATCCGGCAATAAAGATTCTTTTTCCTGCCATCTTACTTTACCTCCTCTGGACACTTGAACTGTTTTACCGGATAGTATTCCATCATGTTCTCTCTCAGCCATTCGATAGCTTTTACCGGAGGAAGTCCCCAGTTTGTCGGGCATGTTGACAGAATCTCTACGAATGAGAATCCGAGTTTCTTTTCCTGTACTTCGAATGCTCTTTCAAGAGCCTTCTTAGCTTTTCTAACATCTCCGGGGGATGTAACTGTTACACGCTCAACGTATACTGCAGCATCCATCTGTGAGATGATTTCGCACATTCTCATCGGGTATCCGGCCTGTGCAACTGTTCTTCCTTCCGGAGCAGTTGTAGCTGTCTGTCCGATAAGTGTTGTCGGAGCCATCTGACCGCCTGTCATACCGTAGATTGCGTTGTTGATAAATACTGTTGTGAACTTTTCACCACGTTCTGCAGCGTGGATAATTTCACTTGTTCCGATGGAAGCCAGGTCACCGTCGCCCTGATATGTGAATACAGGTGAATTCGGGTGAACTCTCTTGATTCCTGAAGCAACAGCGGGAGCTCTGCCGTGGGGTGACTCGAGCATATCAACGTTCATGTACTGGTGTGATACGATTGAGCATCCTACAGGAGCAACGCCGATAGCGTCTCCCAGCTGACCTTTCTCATCGAGAACTTCCATTATAAGTCTATGTGCGATGCCGTGAGTGCAACCTGGACAATAGTGCAGTTCCTTCTCACGCATTCCTCTTGAATATTCAAATACCGGTTTCACTTACTTCACCTCCAAAATCTTCTTTGTTCTTTCAACAACTTCGACCGGGTCAAGCAGCATACCGCCAACTCTGTTGATCAGGTGTACAGGGTATTTGCCTTTTACTTCGGCCTCTACGTCCTTCATCATCTGACCCATTGAGAGTTCGCAGCAGATAACGTTCTTGCAATTGTCGCCGATCAGTTCGAAAGCCTTGTGCGGGAATGGCCACAGTGTCTTGAGTCTGATAAGACCAACATTGTGTCCTTCTTTTTCGAGATCTGCCATAGCTTCTTTTACTACTCTGGATACAGAGCCATAAGCTACGAAGAGTGTTTCGCAGTTCTCTACGTTTATAGCTTCCCAATCCTGGAGTTCGTTTTCAGCCTTTACATACTTAGGCCAATACTGTTCAATGTATTCTTCCAGCAGTTCCTGCTGCAGCCATACTGAGTTGATGGCGTTTCTTTCTCTCTTTTCTTTGTGACCTGTCAGAGCCCATGGCTTAACGTTGCCGATTTCTTCTTCTGCCAGCGGAGCCTTTTCCGGTGGAAGAACAACAGGTTCCATCATCTGTCCAATCATACCGTCGGCACATACCATTACAGGGTTTCTGTACTCATCAGCTACATCAAAGCCTTTGTAGATCATGTCTACAGCTTCCTGAATTGATGCCGGAGCAAATACGATTGTGTGATAGTCGCCGTTGCCGCCGCCCTTTGTAGCCTGGTTGTAGTCTGCCTGTCCCGGCTGAATTGATCCGATACCCGGGCCACCTCTCATTACACTTACGAGAACGATTGGAAGTTCAACCGAGCTCAGCAGTGAAAGGTTTTCCTGCATCAGAGCGATACCAGGTGAAGATGTGGAGAGCAGTACTCTGCCGCCTGCAGCTGCTGCACCATAAGCCATATTGATAGCACCCAGTTCTGATTCTGCCTGGATGAAGTAACCGCCAGCCTTAGCAAGTTCTCTGGACATGAATTCCGGAACTTCGTTCTGCGGTGTGATTGGGTATCCGAAGTAGTATCTGCAGCCCGCATGGATCGCAGATGTAGCAAATGCTTCGTTGCCCTTCATAAGTTTTTTCTCTGCCATTTTGCGCGCCTCCTTACTCTACTGCGTATACATTGATGATGCCGTCCGGGCACATCAGTGCACAACTTGCACAAGCGATACACTCGTCCATGTCAGTGCAAGTTACCGGGTGATAACCTTTTTTGTTGACGTTCTCATCGTCAAGTTTCAGTATTTTCTTAGGGCATACTGAAACGCAGAGCTCACAGCCTTTACATCTATCAGCTCTGAATTCTAATTTTCCTTTAGCCAACTGCTTCACTTCCTTTTCTAAAATGATACAAGTGATAAAATAACATATGTTAGTACCTACGTTGTTAAATTTAATACATTTAATCTCTGTAGTCAATTTTACTCGGTTTCGCTTGATGAAACTTTTTTCTTGTTTTGTTTCATGTCGATTGTGTTTATAATATCAAAACCCTAAAACCTCTGTTTCATCATGTTTTTTTGGCTTTTTCCACTCAAAAGTTTCCCTTTGTGAAACTTTGCCTTGACGATTCGGTAAAACTCTTGTAAAATCAACGTGTTCAGGATTTGATACAATTTTAACGGAGAAAAATATTTTTTATGAGTGAAATATCTGTATACGTCGGCCAGCGCATACGCAAAAGCCGCAAGGGAAAAGGCCTTACGATTGACGATTTCGCAAAGAAAATAAACAAGAGCAAAGCCACGGTTTCGAAATACGAAAACGGCACCATCGCTCTTGACATTGAGACGCTGCTGGATATCGCCGAAGCTCTGGAGATGGATGTAAAGAGCCTCATAGATTACAAGTCGCCGAACCTGAGGCCAACCCAGCTGCCGGCCAATTCTTTCTTCAGTCAGTCCAGCTATTATATGTACTACTATGACGGAAGAATAAAAAAGGTAGTAAGGTCCGTCATACAGCTCAGCGCAGCCGCCGACGAAGATCCGGACAGGATCGATGTTACTATGTACATGGGTCTCGAGAATTTCAGCAACACGGAAAAGAGCCAGCACATATTCGAGGGAAAAATGCTCCCCTACGACACCATCACTCATATAAACCTGACCAACCAGATAAACCGTACTGAACTCCTCTATCTGTGTATACTCAATCCCTTGCACGCCCACTCTCCTGCCGTAGGCATACTTTCCGGAATCGGCAGCAGTCCCTTCTTTGCTCCCATCGGTGTAAAGATTCTGGTGTCCAAGAATCAGCTTGTGGAGGATGAGGCCTTTAGAAGCGTTATAGAGCTGGGTAAGGAAGATACGAAAAATCTTAAGCATTATAATATGATGGTAATAAACAGACCAAGTCCGTTGTTCCTAAAGGAAAAGTGAGCATATCCGCTCACTTGTTTTTTTGAAAGTACCGAAAAGCAAGTAGGAGGAAAAAATGTCCCGATATAAAGCGTCTGAATATAGAAAGGTTCTTGACAAGGCAAAGGTTTGTAGCGAGGAGTACCTGGACGGGTTGTCCCAAATGCCGGCATATCCCGATTCGAAAGCCGTAGAGGCACTCTCCATTTTCGACGAACCTATGCCCGCATCCTCCTCAAAGCCTGAAGAGGTAATTGAGCTGCTAAGTAAATACGGCGCACCCGCAACCTGCGCCAGCAGCGGCGGACGCGGCTTCGGCTTCGTACAGGGAGGAATCCTCCCGGCAGCCCTCGGCGCATCCTGGCTGGTGGATACGTGGAATCAGAACGCCGGCTTTTATGACATGTCCCCGGTAAGCGCCGCAATTGAAGGAGTGGCGGAAAAGTGGGTCACCCGGCTCTTTGGATTCCCCGATGGTTCGGCTATGGGACTCGTAACAGGCTCGGCAACAGGCCTTCTTACCTGCTTCATTGCAGCCCGCAACGAACTGATTAGCAGGCAGGGCTGGGATGTGAGAAAGCAAGGCTTTAAAAAGGCCCCGCCTATTAGAATCGTTCTCAGCGCAGAGGCTCACAGCACTGTAATGAATGCCCTTTATCATCTGGGCTTCGGCACGGATGAAATGGAGTTCGTCCCCGTCGATCACTACGGCCGCATGATTCCTTCCAAGGTCCCTGCCCTGGATAATCGCACCCTGCTCATCCTCCAGGCCGGCCATATTGTAGGCGGCAGCTACGACCCCATTGATGAACTTACAGACATGGGTCGGGCAGCAGGCGCCTGGGTACACGTGGACGGAGCCTTCGGTCTGTGGGCAGCAGTATCCGATAAACAAAAGCATTTCGTTAAGGGCCTTGGCAAGGCCGACTCATGCAACATGGACGCACATAAAACTCTGAACTCAGGTTACGACAACAGCATTATCCTTTGCCGTGACCGCAGCGCCCTTGAGTCATCTCTCGCCCTGGGCGGCTCTTACGTTTCTTCTACAACCCCTAATCGCAACAACAATAATTACACGCCGGAAATGTCCCGCAGAGCCCGGGGAATAATCCTCTGGGCCGCCCTTAAGGAACTGGGTCGGGACGGCCTTGAAAAATTAATCGACAACATGTGCCGGTGCACGGAATACTTCGCAGAGCGCCTTGAAGAAATAGGCTACGAAAAGCCCAACCCAGTTTTCTTCAACCAGTTCTTTATCAAGCTTCCTACAGACGAAGAAACGAAAAAGGCCCTGGCTCATTTGCAGAGTAGCGGCATTACATGGATGGGCGGCGCTACGTGGAAAGGCAGCCATGTCATTCGTATTAGTGTCAGCTCCATTAGCATTACCAAGGACAGTATAGATGAGTGCCTTCCTGCATTCAGAGAAGCAATATGGTATAATCATAGATAATTATTAAATCACGAAAGGAATATAACCATGCAAAAACTACCTTGTGAAATAACACCTTGCGAAATTACAATGAAAAGAAAAAGCGGAGAGGAAAAGACATTTGTATTCAGACAATGCACACAGGAAGACGTGGATGCAATTGTCGCTCTTCAGGACGCAGTCTATGACGCACTGCCGGACGACACGATTTTCGTCAAAACAAACAGAGATGAATTTATTGAATCAATTGATTTGGATTATTGCTTCTGTTTTATGGATGGAGATGTAATGGCTGCATTCACCTTGATGGTGTCAGGAAGAATGGGCTACAGAAACTACGGCGAATATCTGGATTATGATGAAGAGAGAATGCTGAAAACTGTATGTATGGATACTTCCTTCGTCCTTCCGGAATACCGCGGCTTCGGACTTCAGGACTACTTCTTCAAATACAGGGAAAAGGTAGCCAAGGAAGCCGGCGCAACAGAAGCCCTTACCACCATTGCACCACATAACGAATACAGTTTGAACAACGCCTATAAATCAGGCTACGAAGAAGTCCGCCGCATGAGTATATACGGCGGAATCGACAGGATTATTCTGAGAAAGATTTTTTAAAAGATTCTTTAAGAGCTATCTCTTATTGGATCTTCTCCAGACCTTTTGCTCTTCTGCAGCGTCAATGAGCTCATCGCGGAAGTCGGGATCGGCTAAACCGATGAGCTTTTCTGCACGCTCCCAGGTGGTAAGGCCGGTCATGTCGGCTGCTCCGTGCTCCGTTACAATTATGGGAGCCTGGGTTCTAGGAGTGGTAATAATATCTCCGTCCACAAATCTGGCTTTCACGTTGGAGTGCTTAACTCCGTTTCTATCGGTTCTGGTGGACTTCATAGTGATAAAGGCCATGCCTCCGGGAGACCTGTAAGCTCCCGTGACAAAGTCAAGCTGTCCGCCGGTGCCGCTTATCTGGCGCGTACCCACAGCCTCGGAACATACCTGCCCATATATATCCACGGCAATGCAGCTGTTAATGGACACGAAGTTTGCTATGGAACTGATTACCGCAGGGTCATTTACATAGTCCATTCCCGCAGAGAGAATATCAATATTGTGATCCATGAAATCGTAAAGCTCCCTGGAGCCGTTGCATATTGAGAATACACCTTTGCGCCTGTTCACATCTGCCTTCTGACGGTTCGTTATTTTCCCTGCCTTGTAAAGCTCAAAGTAGCCGTCACTCATTAGCTCTGTGTGCATACCTAAATCCTTAAGATCCGATTCAGCAATGAGTGCGCCTATGGCATTTGGTGTACCACCGATTCCAAGCTGGAGTGTCACCTCGTCGCGAAGGTACGGGAAAATGTTGTTCGCAATTTTCCGGTCCGTATCCGTAGCCTTTGGATTTTCCACAGTGTAAATGGGATATGGACTTTCCACTACATACTTAACTTTTTCCTCTCGGATATTTATGTGATCGTTGGCAAGGCCATAGACAAAAGGCATGGTCTTGTTCACCTCGAGAATAATTACTTCTGCCGAATCAAGGACTTCCTGCATACAGCAGTTTGTAAGGCCGTAACTGAAATTCCCGTTCCTGTCCATTTCCGATACCGTCACCATTGCCACGTCAACGTTGGCCTGCCCTCTTAAGTAATAGGAGCCGCAGTTGCGGAAAAGCATAGGTACAAAGAAGGCCTTCCCTTCATCGATATACTTTCTGTCCAGAGCCGAGCAGTGCCACAGATTGTAAGTGAATGCTTCGTTATCGGGATCCTGTTCCACTACCTGCACAGGCCCCATTGATATGGCGTTGTGAACTTTCACGTCAGTAAGTTCATCCTTTCTGGCCGCAAGGGCCTCGTCTAAAGCAATGGGAAAGGAGCAGGTCTGGGAATAGTCAACCCAGTCGCCGCTTTTTACAACCTTGACAGCCTCTTCAGGTGTCCTGAGTTTTTCATTATATATCTCATGTACGGTCTTCATGTTCCGATCCTCCTTCCTGCCCGGCAGGCTTTTTAATTGCAAGGGTAAGCACAAATCCTATAATAGTAAATCCAATTATGAAATAGAATGTCCTCATGTAATCTCCTCCTCCGCAAAGAGGTCCCAGATATGATGATATGAGAAGATTTAAATTTACAATTGCGAAGTTTGTCCCGTAATTTTCCCGTCCGAAGAAGTAAGCTACATAGGCCGAGCTTGTGGGAGGAATGAATCCGTAGCTGAGACCGATGAGAACGAATGCTATGACGAGAAGAATATAGGAGCCGCTTGTATAGCAGCCAATGAGGGCAAAGGCCGATGCTCCAAAGAGCACGTCTGCCGCCAGCATCGTAGGTCTGAATCCGAACTTATCAAAAGTCAGACCGCCGACCACTCTTCCTGCGCCATTGAATATGGACACGATACCCGCAACAGCAGCTGCACGGGTCAGATCGTCTCCCAGTATGGTCTGGGCAAAGGGTGTGGCTGAATTAATAATTGAAAGGCCCGCAGAACCGAAGACCACGGTCCAACCGTAATAGACCCAGAAGTTCCTTCTCTTTAAGGTCTGTCCGGGAGTCAGTTCTTCAACCGAAGGCTTTACATTACTCTTTCCTTCCGACAGACTGCTCACGAATTCCTGCGGCGCTATTCTAATGAGCATCATGCATAGAAGAATAATTACCGCGAAGGCTATGCCGAATATGAAGAAGGTTGTGCGCCAGCCTATAGTGTCTATCATCTTCGCCCCGGCGGTTCCCAGAATCATTCCGCCAAAGCCGAAGCCCATGAGAGTCACACCGGACACCAGCCCCTGCCGGTCCGGAAACCACTTAACCACAGTACTGATAGTTACATTGTAACCGAGGCCTACTCCCAGTCCGCAGAGGACGCCGTAGGTCAGGTATATTCCCATAAGTGTATTTATTCTCGACGCCAGAATGAACCCTGCCGCCAGGCAGATTGCGCAGAGAATGTAAGTAAGTCTATAGCCTTTGCGTGCAGTAATGACTCCGCCGGCCAGGCCTCCAAGGCAGAACATCATCATGGAAATGGAAAACGTAACCGACAGCTGGGATGCGCTCCATCCGAACTCCGCCTCAAGAGGTCCGCGAAAGACGCTCCAGGCGTAAATGAGTCCCAGAAACAGCATTAGCACCAATCCGAGAATCAGATATAGCCACCTTGTTTTCATTAACGTTTCATTCTTTAGTTCCATGTTTCCCCCGTGTATCTATATATTTGTCCTCTATTATATCCTTAGACAGGCTTCTTTGAAATACTGTAATTCGAAATTACAATTGAGAACAGTACCAGGAATATTCCAACGACCTTCCAGATTCCGAACAGTTCATCGAAATACACAAAGCCTACGCAGGCCGCAACCACCGTTTCCACGCTGCAGACCACCGGAACCTTTGACATGGAATCAACCATGGATATACCTGTGCTGTAAAGAATATATGGCGTGGCTGTGGATATCAGACCCAGCAAAAGGGCCAGTACTAAGTACTTAGGCGAAATAAGTCCGGCCTCCGCCGCCCAGGGTCTGGACACGAAGAGCAAGACCACTGCCGCAGTCGCAAAGCCATAAAAGGAAAAAGCCACAGGATTGGCTCCCCTATCCGTTCCTATCTTTACCAGGATAGTCATGCAGGACATAGTGAAGCCTGCCATTACGCCACAAGCAATTCCAAATAAGGACAGATGCTCTAATTTAATCACACCGTTGGTAACCGTCAGAAAACACCCGCATATGTTTATGGCTATAGCCAGATATTTGTTGGGAGTAATCTTTTCCTTGAAAACAATCATGGAAAGAATGCATGTGAAAATGGGAGATGTGTAAAGGAGCACCGCAGCCACCGCCACGCCGACTCTCATTACAGCCAGGTTGTAGCAAATGTTAAAGATCACCACTCCGATCATACCCGAAATAGCGGCAAAGGCGAATAGTGATTTTTTTAGCTTAAAGGCTTCTTTTCCATGAAAAAGCAGACAGAAAAGACCGACGAATAGTGCCGCAAATCCTGCCCTGAAAAAAGAAGTCAGCATGGGAGTTGAGCCCATTTCATTTAAGGACTTCATAAACAATCCCATGAAGCCCCAACAACAACCCGATACAAAAATTAATCCGTAACCTGATTTCAATCCATTAACCTCTCATAAGATATCTAATCCGTTAAACCTTCTTTCTTAACTCTGATAAATATATTAGCAATAAATCCTATTCCTGTGAATACGGCAATCATATAAAAAGTCCTCAGGAAATCCCCGCCTCCCATCAGGCTCCATGATCATAACCCCGGTGCCCAATTTTCGAATATCAACATAACTCTACTATAATTCCCGAAAAAAGTGAAACGATTGTTTTTAATTATATACATTATTATTTCGCATGAATAAGGGACCCAAAAAGGACCGGCATAATTACCTGCCGGTCCTTGTCTATACTTTTTCAGTTCAGGCTTAACGCTTGTTTGTCTTTGTCCAGATGCCCAGTTTTTCAGCTTCGGCAATGAGGCCGTCTCTGTGATCCGGGTGAGCGATGTTAATCATTGCTTCGCATCTTTCCCAGTCAGTGCGTCCTGCAAGGTTTGCAATACCGTACTCTGTTACCAGATAGTAAGCCTGGCTTCTCGGGTCTGTAATTGCGTCGCCATTGAATGTGGGGACGAATCTTGACTTGTGGTTACCCTGCTTATCTGTGAATGAAGATGTCATGCAGATAAATGCCTTGCCGCCCTTTGACATGTAAGCGCCTGTGAGGAAGTCCAGCTGACCGCCTGTTCCGCTGATCTGTCTTGTGCCGGATGACTCTGCGTTAATCTGTCCTTTAAGGTCAACGTTTACGCAGTTGTTGATTGAAACGAAGTTGTCTATCTGGCTGATAACCTCAGGTGAGTTGCAGTACTCGATAGGTCTTGTGGACATGCTCGGGTTTTCTGCGCACCAGTCGTAAAGTCCCTGTGAACCCAGAGCGATACCGTAAACGGATTTGCCGTTGTCGATAGTCTTGGCTCTGTTTGTGATTTTGCCTGCCTTGTACATGTCAAGGTATGCGTCTGCAAGAAGCTCAGTGTGGATACCGATATCCTTAAGGTCTGACTGAGCGATCTTCTGTCCTACGCAGTTTGCGAGACCGCCGATACCCAGCTGTACGCATGAACCGTCAACCATTTCGTTAAGAATGAGGTCGCCGATTTTTTCATCGATTTCCGTCGGCGGAGGTGCAGGAAGGTTTGCAAGAGGTTCGTGCTTTCCTTCAACTACTGCATCGACTTCTGAAATGTGAATAATTTCATCCATGCCGTGAACCTTGGGCAGGTGCTCGTTTACTTCGAGAATTATATAGTCAGCCTTGTCCATTACCGATCTTGCGCAGGGATTGCTCAGAGAGAAGCTGAAGTATCCGTGCTCATCCATAGGTGCAACTGACATCATAGCTACATTAACAGTAAGGAATCTGCGGTAGTAGCTGTTTAAGTTTCTGAATACCATAGGCATGAAGTTGGCAAGTCCCTTGTCGGAAAGCTTTCTTTCGTAACCGGACATGTACCATGAATTGTACATGAAGTGCTCTCTGTCCGGGTCAGCTTCGATTGCCTGCATGGGCTTGAGGATAAGGAATCCTCTGATTTTAACATCTTTAAGTTCGTCTTTTCTCTTTGCCAGAGCTCCGTCTAAGAGTTCCGGGAATCCAAGACCTACACTGTAGTCTACCCAGTCACCGCTCTTAATGGCCTTAACAGCTTCTTCAGGTGTCTTGAGTTTCTGTTTATACTCATCAAAAAAGTTCATGTAATCCTCCTGTAACATGCGGGCATATCGCCGCCAATAGCTTCACTTTTATCTTCAATATAATATATGAAAAACATGACGTTTTTCAACCTTTTAATGTTTCCCCAGAGGAAAGTTCTCTCTTTTAATATTCGCGACACGAAACATTTGTCCGTAAAACGCTCCACTTTCGAATTGTTAGTCTTTTCACATTCTTAAATTACCGCCTTGAACGTATTCTGACGAAACTTTTTTTGTATTTTTGTGTACGAAAAAAAATTTCCTTGACAAATGACCGCCATGTGTGTAACATTTGCAACAACAAGCGAATACAAACCGATGAGGAAGAGTGAGTAGGTTTTATCCCCTGGTCTAAAGCGAGCTGCAGACGGTGTGAGTGCAGCGGTTAAGAATAATTCCGAATGGACTTCCGAGGGCGAGCTGAAAGGCAGTATGCCGAGTATGCGAGACGGAGCAGGACTCTCCGTTAACAAAAGTCAGTGTATGATAGTACACGCCAGAGTGGATGCATAGTTGCATCAAGCCGGGTGGCACCGCAGGAAGAATTCTATCCTGTCCCAGCATGTTATTGCAGGGACAGTTTTTTTGTCCCGACCCAGTTGGCCCATTGGCCGGAAAGGAAAATATTATGAAGAACGTTAAAGAAAGAAAGACAGCAGCTAAAATCACTGCACTCCTTATGTGTCTGGTACTTGCCTTCGCTATGACCGCTTGCGGCGGCAGCGATTCCGAAAGCTCAGATGCAGAGTCCGCTTCCGAAGGCGGCAAAACATTCAAAGTCGGCATCTGCAACTATGTAGATGACGCATCATTGAATCAGATTGTTGAGAACATCGAAGACCAGCTGGAAGTTCAGGAAAAAGAGCAAGGCGTAACCTTCGATGTAGACGTTGAAAACTGCAACGCAGATGCAAATGTAATGAACCAGATAATCCAGGACTACATCGCCGATGACGTTGACCTCATGGTAGGCGTCGCCACACCGGTGGCCGTAGGAATGCAGGCTGCAACGGAGGACAATAAGATTCCCGTCGTATTCGCTGCAGTATCCGATCCTGAAGATGCAGGTCTGGTAGCTTCAAACGAAAAGCCGGGTGCAAACATTACAGGCACATCCGACTACCTTGACACCAACGCCGTTTTCGACCTTATGCTCGCTCAGAATCCGGATGTAAAAAAAGTCGGCCTTCTCTACGACCAGGGTCAGGACAGCTCCAAGACTCCCATAGCCCACGCAAAGGAATATCTCAAGAAGAAGAATATCGAAATAGTTGAGCACACCGGCACTACAGTTGACGAAGTACAACTGGCAGCCGACGCAATGGTAGCAGATAAAGTTGATGCAGTATTCACACCTACGGACAACACAATTATGACTGCAGAGCTGTCCATTTACAAAACCTTCGCTGAGGCAAAGATCCCCCACTACACAGGAGCCGATTCCTTCGCACTTAACGGCGCATTCCTTGGCTACGGTGTTGACTACGCCAACCTGGGCAAGGAAACAGGAAATATGATCAGCGACATTCTCGTAAACGAAAAGAACCCGGGAGAAGTACCCGTACTCACCTTCGATAACGGTACAGCTACAGTTAATACCGATATCTGCAAGAACCTGGGACTGGACTACGACGAACTGGCCAAGACCTTCGAGCCTTACTGCAATAAGGTACAGAAGATTACAACCTCAGAAGATTTTGAGGACTAACAGTTAAAGACTAATAAATAAAGAGGAACGATAAATGTCTCTAAACGTTGCACTTAACTTAACACAGACGGCTCTCGAGCTTGGGCTCATCAGCGCACTTACGGTGCTGGCCCTCTTCCTGAGCTATACCATGCTAAATGTATGCGATCTTTCCACCGATGGCTGCTTCACTCTTGGAGCAGCTGTCGGTGCTTACGTTGCCCTTGCCGGTCACCCCTATCTGGCTATAGTAATGGCCATGCTTGCCGGGACCGTGTCAGGATTTATTACCGCATTCCTGCAGACTAAAATGGGAATAGAAAGCCTCCTTGCGGGAATCATCGTAAACACAGGGCTGTATTCCATTAACATTGCTGTAATGGGCGGCTCTTCCATACTCAACCTTAACGCGACGGATACAGTGTTTACAAAGATGAAAAGCCTTCTTGACGGCACGGTTTTCGCCGGAAAAGAAGTTCTCTTCGTGGCAATAATCGCCGTGGCCCTGGTGGTCATTTTCCTGTCTCTCTTCCTTAGGACCAGAATCGGTCTGGCCATAAGAGCTACGGGAAACAACCCGGACATGGTTAAATCATCTTCCATTAATCCTGTCCGCACAATCATCATAGGCCTTTGCATAGCCAATGCCTTTACCGCCCTGTCGGGATGCCTTCTGGCCCAGAGCCAGAAATCCGTAAACATCGACATCGGTACAGGCATGGTAACAATCGCTCTGGCCTCCCTGCTCATCGGCGGTACATTTATGGGAAAGGGAAAGATTCCTACAAGAGCAATCGGCGCAGTACTTGGCGCATTCATCTTCAGACTGGTCTACACAATCGCACTGCGCTTCGATATGCCGGCCTACATGCTTAAGCTGGTATCGGCAATAATCGTAATCATCGCAATCGCCGGTCCTTATATCAAGGATCAGATGCCAATGATAAAGAGAAGATTCGGACATAGAAGGGAGGAAGCCTGATGCTGAAAATACAGGAGATATCCAAGACATTTAACCCGGGCACAAATAACGCAAAGAAGGCCCTGGACAAGCTTTCTCTCGGAGTCCTTGACGGAGATTTCATAACTATAATCGGAGCTAACGGCGCAGGCAAATCCACTCTCTTTAACGCTATTGCCGGAAGCTTTTACACTGACGAGGGACGCATAATCCTGGATGGCAAGGATGTAACTTTGACGCCGGAGTATAAGCGGGCAAGAATAATCGGCCGTCTTTTCCAAGACCCCATGCTGGGCAGCGCACCGGGAATGAGCATTGAGGAAAACCTTATTCTCTCAGCCGGTCACGGCGGCTGGCTCTCAGGACCGTCAAAAAAGGATCTGGTAAGATTCCGCGAAGCTCTGTCCCTTCTGGACATGGGACTGGAAGACCGCATGCAGCAGCCGGTGGGACTTCTCTCCGGCGGTCAGAGACAGGCCCTTACATTAATGATGGCCACCCTTAATCCGCCCAAGCTCCTGCTCCTTGACGAGCACACTGCAGCCCTGGATCCGGGCACAGCGGAAAAGGTAATCGAAATAACCAAGAACATCGTCGCAGAAAAAAATCTCACCTGCCTCATGATTACCCACAACATGGAGTCGGCACTGGAGCTGGGCAACAGAACAATCATGATGGATCAAGGAAATATCATCTACGACGTAAGAGGCGAAGAACGCAGTAAACTCACAATGGACGACCTTCTCGAAAAATTCAAAGAGCAGGCCGGCCGCAAACTGGACACCGACAGAATCCTGCTGGGGTGACAGGGGGACGGTTCTCTTGTCACCTTTTTCCTCATATTTCCAACAGAATCAAACAAAAAAATATGATTGATATATCAGCACCTTTGTGCTATTATAATTGAGCGTGTTTAATGAACACGCTGGTTAACGGGATGTGGCGCAGTTTGGTAGCGCGTTTGCTTCGGGAGTAAAAGGCCGCAGGTTCAAATCCTGTCATCCCGACCAAATAGGTGAAATGGGGACGATTCTCATTTCACTTTTTCTTTATCCGGAACTCATAAAGGAACGTAAACTATGAAGAATAAATCGGACGATAAATTAAAAGAAAGAATCGGCGAAATGGCCTATAAAGTCACCCAGCACTCCGCCACTGAGCCGCCCTTTACCGGAGAGTACGACAACTTCTTTGAGAAAGGTCTCTACGTTGACATTGTCAGCGGAGAGCCACTGTTTACTTCCATGGATAAATACAATTCCGGTTGCGGCTGGCCGGCTTTCACAAAACCTATCAGCAAAGATGCCGTCACAAATCATACCGATGCATCTCTGGGAATGATGCGCATAGAAGTGAGAAGCGCCGGCGCAGATTCCCACCTGGGACACGTCTTCGGCGACGGGCCCAGAGACAGAGGCGGCCTGAGATACTGCATCAATTCCGCCGCATTAAAATTCATACCCTTCGACCGTCTGGAGGAGGAAGGGTATGGTGAGTACATTTCTATTTTTGAAGATTGACCTTCATAGCTGCCCTTACTTTAGGTATAGGCGCTTTAGGTCATTAAGATCCGAATTGGATAATCCTATGTGCCGGGTCAGGTAGCTTTCGATGCCTCCCCTTTCGTCTATGCCATTAAAGACAGCAGAGGTGTATTCCGGAAGTACGCTGTTTAAAATGCGCACCTGCTCCAGAAGAGCCGCGTCATCTGTTTCCTTTTTTATTTCCTCAAGAATGCCTTCCGTCTGAGGTTTTAAATTCTCACCGGAAAGAAGGAAGTCCTTTTCAATTTCTTTGCGGTCAACACCGAAGAGCTCCAGCAGCAGCGCCGTCAGAAAACCTGTACGATCCTTTCCTGCCGTGCAGTGCCACAGAGTGGAGCCTTCTTCATTTTCCAGGAGCAGCCTGAAGAATTTCTCAATCTGCCCTCTGGAAAACTCCGATTCCAGCAGACTTTGATACATATTAATCATAGCCAAAGGTACATCGTAATTCATCTGGGCTATGCTGATTTTAAATATCTGAGCAAGTGTCAGCTTGGAATGCTCGCTCTCATTGACCTCAGCCTGAGCGTTGCTCCTTTCCGCAGAGTCGCCTTTTACAAGGGGAAGATGAACCCACTGGGTCCCTTCAATTTTACGAGGAGCCTGCTCCCCCAGCTCATTCTCCGTCCTTAGATCCACAACTCGAAACAGGTTGTACTCCTTCAGCAGTACCTCTTCACCTGCCCGAGTCAAATCACTCAGATTGTCGCTACGAATAAGACGGCCCGGCTTAACCACCAGACCATCTTTCGTTTCCATTCCACCTAAATCTCTAGCATTAAATATTCCGTCAATTTTTATTTCCATAATACTCCATTTGATGACAGGAGAACCGTCCCC
>DFGY01000041.1:0-607 GCA_002372505.1 Firmicutes bacterium UBA3738 | reverse complement strand
GAGAACCGTCCCCCTGTCACCTAATCCTCAAATCCATTCTGCTTGTTAATTACGTTAAGTATGAGACTTACCATGTCGTTATAGGGTGTCTCGAGTCCCAGGGCTCTGCTGCGCTTTATGATCTCGTCGGAGAGAATATCCACTTCCATGCGGCGGTTCATGAGCCTGTCCTGGGTAATGGAAGGCATGCATGCCGGGTCGATGCTTGTTGCTGCTCCGATAATGTCGTCCATATACTCGTCGGCGTTTTCGACTCCTGCGGCCTTTGCCACGGGAATGCACTCAGCCAGAAGACCTTTTGCAAGGTCCATTGCCCTGGGTACGTTATGGAATACGGAGTAGTCGCTTCCGAAAATGGCGCAGGACTGGTTGAAGGAAGTAATTAGAATGCACTTGCGCCAGAAGGCGTAGAGCATGTCTTCCTTAATGCCGTACCCGATGCCGGCTCTCTTAAAGAACTCGTCAATGAGAGCCACCTGCTCTTCGTCTCTTGGATTACCCAGGCTGCCGAAGAACAGATTGTTAATGTTGGTATCGAAGACCTCACCGTTAAGATTTTTAACGCCGTCACCCATGTATACCATGTAGATTATGTGCTCGGCGCCAT
>DFGY01000093.1 GCA_002372505.1 Firmicutes bacterium UBA3738 | reverse complement strand
TGTGTACCTGCCTACGGTGGTGGAACTGGATAACGTAGAGACGTGGGCCAATATAGGAATCGTATTTCTAATGTTCGGTCTGGGACTGGAGTTCAGCTTTGCCAAGCTTAAGACTGTGGGGCACTCGGCAATAGTTACGGCCATAACCGTAATGTGTGGAATGATTCCCGGAGGCTTTGTCGTGGGAAGGATACTTGGCTTTGACAGTATGGACAGCATCTTTCTCGGATGTATGCTCTCCATGTCGTCGACTATGGTCATTCTGAAATCCTTTGAAGAATATAACTTAAAGAAGAAAAAATTTGCGTCGGTAGTGTTAGGCGCTCTTGTAATTGAAGATATACTGGGAATATTCATGCTGGTGGTGCTGACTACCATATCCGCCAGCAGAAATGCAGACGGCTCCGATACGGTGCTGAAGCTTGGCCTCATGCTTCTTTATCTTGCGGCATGGGTGCTGCTGGGCATTCTCATTATTCCCACACTTCTAAGAAAGACAAAGAAGTTCTTAAACGATGAAAGCCTGGTCATCCTCTCTGTGGGAATATGTCTGTCCATGGTTGTAATCGCATATTTAATCGGATTCTCCGAAGCTCTGGGAGCTTTTGTAGGAGGCTCAATTCTCGCAGGCACAGTGTCGGCTGAAAGAATCGATAAGCTGTTCACCCCCATAAAAGATATGTTCGGTGCCGTGTTCTTCGTATCCGTGGGTATGATGATTGTGCCGGAAATGCTGGGAGATTACATTGTTCCCATTCTGGTAATAACCATCATAACTATTCTGGGGCAGATGTTTTTCTCCACTCTTGGAATATTAATAAGCGGCCAGGGATTAAACACTGCTGTCCGCGGGGGAATGTCCATGGTGCAGATTGGTGAGTTTTCATTTATAGTTGCCACCCTGGGCAATAACCTGGATGTTACCGGAGACTTTCTCTTTCCCGTTGTTGTCTGCGTCTCGATAATTACTACAATATTCACTCCCGTATCCATGAAGAACTCGGAGAGGGTATACGAATTCCTGGACAGGAAGATCCCCTCAGGATACAGGGCGGTGCTGAAAAGGTATACGAGGGACACAGGTGATGAGCAGGAGACTAACGACTGGGCACTCTTCATGAAGAGGTATGCTGTACGGACTCTTTTGACAACAATGATGCTCTTCATAGTTTACCGTATCGGAACGAAATACATAAAGGCTTTTGCCGTTGACAAGTTTACGGATGCTCCCGGACTGGCCATTGCTACGGTGGTTACTGTAATTCTCATGATACCCTTCATAAGCCTCATGTGGTATGACCGCAGTACCTTATTTAAAAAACTGTGGTTGGCCAGCAGGTATAACAGGCTGCCTCTCATTTCCCTAAGGGTGCTGAGAATGATAATTGCTATGTTCATGTTTGTCCTCGTGCTGGATCAGATGCTGGGCATCAGCAAGTGGATTCTTATCCCTGTCAGCCTGATTCTCGTGGTGATCATCGGACGTTCCGAATACCTTAAGGGGCGGAGCATTAAAATGGAGATGAGGTTTGTCGCCAATATGAACGAGCGCATTCTCCACAGAAGGAAGATGGAAAGGACAGACGATAAAAAGTGGCTGGGGAAAACCATGTACGTGGTGGAATTTGCCCTTACACATCCGGGACTTAACACTACTGTAAGGGAACTTCACGATACGAGAATGCTGGACACCTTAATTATTAAAATTTCCAGAGATGGGCAGACTATAAAGATGCCGGGGCCTGATGAGAAAATACTTGAGGGAGATGTGATCACAGTCCTTGGACGAAAGGACAAATTGGAGAATTACATTATGGCGCTGAGTCAGTCGGACGACATTAACGAACCTGACAGTATGCCTGTTACTTTAAGGGAATATGTATACGGCGAGGTCTTCAGCCGGGTGCCTCCGGAGGATCAGATTATGCTCTGCGTCATATCAGTGGATAAGGATACCCCTTTTGCGGGAAAGTCCATTAAGAATTCGGAATTTAAGGAGACCTACGGCGGCTTTATCATCGCCATTGAGCGGGGAGATTTGTCCATACCTGATCCCAGTATAGAAATGATAATGGAGGATGGAGATGTTGTGTGGGCTTTGGGAGACAAGTCCATGGCGGATAAACTTCTTCAAGATGGTCTCATGCAATAAATGTAAATTATAGAAAAAATATGTTGTAAAATAATGCCACACGGAGTATAATAATCGCACAAGGTATTTCTGACACTAGTAAGAGGATGGGCAAAATGAATATCAGTGCGGTTACGGAAAAAATAAGGCACGAACTCAACGTCAGACAGGAAGATATGAGTGACGGAGAGGTACGTGCTTTTGTTGAAGACAAGGTGTTTTCCGATGACAATTTATCGGTCCATTCTCTTGAGGATATTGCCTACGTCATCGATAACATTTTCTATTCACTCAGGAGCGACCTGGGAATTCTTCAGCCTTACGTTGACGACCCGGATGTAAACGAAATTATGGTCAACGGTAAGGATGATATTTTCATTGAAAAGGGCGGCAGCCTTATGCGGGCGGAGCGGACCTTTTCTTCTACTGCCGACCTGGAAGAAGTCATAAGAAGGGTGGCCTCGGAAGTCCACAGGGAAATAAATGAACTGAGCCCTATAGTTGATGCCAGACTGAAAAACGGTTCCAGAGTAAATGCGGTGTACAAGAACATTGCTCTTAACGGACCTATTTTTACCATACGAAAATTTCCCGAGAAGGGTTTCGTCATGAAGGATCTCATTGAAAGGGAAACCATAAATGAGGAATGTGCCCGTTTTCTGGAGGTGTTGGTGAGGGACGGATACAATTGCTTTATCAGCGGCGGGACCTCTTCCGGAAAGACCACCTTTCTGAATGTGCTGGCGGATTTCATTCCCAAGGATGAGCGTCTCATAGTAATAGAAGACTCGGCGGAGCTGCAGATACGAAACAACGAGAACATCGTCAGACTGGAATGCAGAAACGCCGGCACCAGCGGACGGGGCAGCATCGGCATGGACAGTCTTATTAAAACATCTCTGAGAATGAGGCCGGACCGGATAATAGTAGGAGAAGTGAGAGGAAAGGAAGTGATGGATATGATTAACGCAATGAATACGGGCCACTCAGGCAGCCTGTCCACGGGGCACGGCAATTCCATTGAGGGAATGCTCAGAAGGCTTGAGTCAATGTTTCTTCAGGCAGCGGAGTTTCCCATTGAGGCAATTCGCTCTCAGATAGCCGAGGCCATAGATGTAATCATTCATCTTGGCAGGCTGGGTCTGGGTGAGCGAAAGGTGCTGGAAGTGGCTGAGATTTATTCAAATGAAACAGGGATCATAAAAACTAATTCTCTGTTTAAGTATTCAAAGGCGGAGGGCCTTAGACCTACGGGAAATAAGATTATATCCAGGGAAAAGCTGGAGCTGAAGGGAGATGGAAACCTTGATATCTGATTATGACAAATATGAACCCGGCAGCAGGGAGCTGCTCATGGTATGCACAGGAGGGTATCTGGCCATATTCACTGTGTCACTCCTCTTTTACCACAGCTTTCTTCTGGCCGCGGCAATGGGTCTTCTGGCAGTCTATCTGCCGGTGCCCTTTTCAAAATACAAGGCGGAAAAGCGCAAGGAACTCCTCGTAATGCAGTTCCGGGATCTGCTATATTCCCTTGCCGCCTCCTTTGCGTCCGGCAGGCAGATGAAGCAGGCTCTCATGGAGAGCTATAACGCCCTCATATTAATATACGACGAGGATACTCCCTTGATGGCAGAGCTTAGGTATATGCTCCACGGCATGATAGAAAACAGGGAAAACGAAGAGGACCTGCTGGTAGACTTTGCAGCCAGGAGCCATCAGGAAGATATAAGAAATTTCGTCGATGTTTACAGAGCCTGCCGCGTTACCGGGGGAGACATGGAAAAGGTTATTGCCAATGCTTCTTCCGTCCTCATGGACAAAATGACAATTGAAAGGGAAATAAATGCCCTGACTTCACAGAAGAAATTCGAAGGCAGGATTATAAGCGTAATGCCTCTCCTGGTAGTGCTGTGTCTCAATATTTTTTCTCCGGACTATCTGGCGGTAATGTACGAGACATTTACAGGGAGAGTGATTATGACCATAGCACTTGGAGGCATTGCGGTTTCTTACAGGCTTATGATGAAAATGACGGAGATAAATGTGTGATGTTTAAGGATAACAAGGAAATTTTAAAGTCAAGATATGAGGCTCTGTACGGTGAAAGATCCGGCGTTGTAAAGGCGGAAAAGGATTACCGCAAGCTGAAGGGGTACCTGGCTCTTACCATTATAGGCTTTGTGGCTCTTGTGGCCGTGACCATAGTTGGAGAGAGGACCAGCTCCATAAATATGGAAGTGAACAGCAAAGGGGAACTTGTTAAAATTGCCAGACCGTCCAAGGAGCAGGGCAGCGCAGTAATCGACTCCAGCGTTGAGGCTGTAGGTAAAAAAGGCAGCGTAGTCGTGGCCAAGGAAATTGTAATAGATCCTGCCGGCAGCAGGGCGGAGAAAGAAGAAAGCGAAGGTGTCATGGGGGAAGAGTCGGAAAGCGACAGGCTTAAAAGGAAAATAGACACCGCCGTGCGGGAACTTAACGACGGTACCGGCGGAAAGAATGTGGTGCTTCCCACAACCCTTGACGATGGAACGAAGCTGGTGTGGAAGAAGGAAAGAAAGAGCAACATTCCCATAATTATAATCGCATTCATATTTCTCGGCGTGGCCGTATATGCCGGCAGATTTTCGAACCTTAAAAAGGAAGAGGCTATGGCAAGGGACTCCGTTATGCGGGAGCTTCCCGAGTTTATTAACAAAACGGTGCTGCTCCTCCAGGGCGGTGTGGTTATAAGCGATGCCCTTATGAGGATAATAAACGACAGACGAAGTATCGGCACTGACAGTTATTTTTACAATCAGCTTTACGCCATTCAAAGCAGGGTGATTCAGACCAATTCCCCCATGCATGAGGAGCTGTCTCTCTTTGCGAAGCGCAGCGGAGTCAGGGAACTAATGAGGGTCAGCAACATTATTAATGACAACATTGATAAAGGGGCGGATCTTACGGGAAAGCTTTCGGCGGAAAGCAGTCTCCTGTGGTTTGCAAGAAAGAAGCAGGCTGAGGAAAAGGGCAGAATCGCCGAAACAAAGCTGACCTTGCCTTTGGTAATTCTCATTCTCGTTCTCGTAATGATCACTGTGGCGCCGGCTTTACTGGAAATTTAAATATTTAGCATTATTACTAAAAAATGGTTGACTAATCCGTTGGCTTGTAATAAAATGACATTAATTCATATAACAGGTTGTAGTCAAAGAAAGGAGTGTGAGAAGTTATGGTTTTATTCTACAAAGCCCGGCGGTTCATTACAGGCCGGAGAGAAGGTATGGAAATGGTTCAGGTGGCCATTCTTGTTGCTATCGCCATTATTCTCGGATTGATTTTTAAATCGGAGATTACGGCTTTCGTAAACAAGACACTGGATGCATTAAATACAGGTTTCTGATGTTTAATAAGCGCAGTGGCCAGACCATGGTGGAAGCAGCGGTTGTCCTGCCCATAGTAATCCTTAGCGTAGTTGCAATTGTGTACATACTTTCATTTATGTACAGCGAGGTTGCTGAAAGCGCAAAGACTCATGTTGCTTCCAACGCTGAGATGGGCAGGGAGACCGGAGTGTCCATTACCAATAAGCACATTCCAAGAAACGTGAGTGTCTCCGGATCTTCTTCAGGGCTGGGTAAGATTTATCGGTCATCCAGCTCCGTAAGGTTCAGAAAGAAGGGTCTGTTTCAAAAGTCATTTTCCAAGAGGATTGAGAGCACCACATATGAAGTGGATGAGAAAAAGCTTATAAGGTATACGGATATTTTTAGATGAAACGGATGTCCCGGAGTAGGTGTGTGATATGAGAAAAAGGAAAGGCTCATCATCGGTGTTTCTGGTGATGGTACTGGGCTCAATGATAACTCTTGTTATGGCCTTCGTATCCGTGTCCTTAAGAGTAGGTGCCATAGGGTATACAGACGGTATTTCCAATCTTGCAGCCAGGTCCGTCTTAAGCGAGTTTGACAATCATCTTAAGGATGATTACGGATTGTTCGCATTCCGCGGTCACAGAATGGAGATAGAAACAAAGATTGGCGATTATCTGGCATATACTTTCGATAGGAATAAGTATTTGGATCTGGAAAGTGTGGAGGCGAATACAGCCGGCTACAGTCTGGCGGATGTGGACATATTTGAAAAGGAAGTGTGTGAATACGCCAAGTATGCCCTGGCGCGAGGCTGGATAAAAGATGCCCTGGACGGAGAAGAAGGCGCAGGAAAGAAAATCGATACACGGGCGGAGGGGAGAACCTTGAAAAATCACAAGATAATAGACGTTCTTCCTTCCGGCGCCACTCCGGGAGGCGGGGGCATTGTGTCTTCCGTTAAGAGTCTGGCAAATATGGGCTCGGGAGGTCTGACTCAGGGAACCAATGCCTATCTGGTGACCCAGTACATAATGAACACTTTCAAAAACGCCCAGGAGGGGAACGAGAGGAAGACCTTCTTCAGAAACGAGGTAGAATACATTCTTGAAGGAGAGATGAGCGATCAGCTGAATCGGAGGGAAGTGAGAAGGGATATCAGGAAGGTGCGTAACGCCATTAACCTGCTGTTCATATTCACCAATCCGAAATTAAGGAGCGAGCTTCTTGCCGCAGCTCAGGTCATGGGTCTTGAAGTAGGCACACCTATTGCCGCGGCTGCCATTGCAGAAGCCTGGGCCTTCGCCGAGGCGGAAAACGATGTAAGACTACTGGAACACGGACGGAAGGTTCCTTTATATAAGACAAACGACACTTGGGCTATAGACATTCAGTCCATTATAGATAATAAAGAGAGCGAGTACATTGACACCAATTCGCCCACAGGCCTGACTTATCAGGGTTATCTGCAAATATTCCTCTTCGTCCAGGAGCGTAATGTAAGGCTGGGAAGAATGATGGATCTGATGCAGATAAACATTGTCGGTAACTACGACAGCTCATTTCTTATTCGTGAACACAACATGGGACTGTGGACAAAGATTAAGGTGGACGGAAGGGAGTATTCCTATGATCACAAGTACTAAGGCGAGTACTGCCAGGCCGGGTTATTACACAGTTGAAGCGGCCATATTCCTTCCCATATTCTTGGTGGCCTCGCTATGCATAGGGTATCTGATAAAGGTGGTAGGCGGCGTGGAATCAGGTATGCACGCCGCTGTGGATGAGGCCAGAAGGCAGGCGGCCTACGCCTACGTGGACAGAGCAGGTATCGGCTTCGCCGGAAGAATCGAAGACAGAATTGAAGATGAAAACAAGTTTATAACTGAGGCGGATGTAAACCACATGAGGTATCTACTGGGCGACGGGAAAATATCCTTTAATATGGACTACCACATTGATGTGAGGCTGCCCCTGGATCTTTACGATGGATTTGATGTGAGAGACCGGCTGAAGTGCCGGGGATGGATCGGCAAAACATATAACAATCCCTTTGGATTTGAGGCAATGGAACGGGCGGAGGATGCTCACATGGTATATATATTCCCCATGTGGGGGAGCAAATATCACAAGAAATCCTGCACCTATGTTACTGCACACCCCGTCCAGGCGGCTCTTACAGGGGACATTAAGCGCAGATACGATGCCTGCGCTCACTGTAAGCCCGGCTCTCTGGCCCTTGGCTCCATAGTTTACGTCTTTCCCAGATACGGCGGGGCATACCACAGAGGGAACTGTAATTCCATAAAGAAATATACTATTACAATTGAACTGACGCAGGCAAAGAAACGCGGATACTCAGCATGCTCAAAATGCGGAGGTACATGATGGAGGTGGGTACTGATGGAAGAAAGATATGATGCGAGAAACTTAAAGCCCTTTGAAGAAAAAGTCATAGCCTCGGGCCTTTGCGACTTTTCCCTTCCAGCGTCTTTCGTTACGGTGAACGACGTAAAGCAGGCCATATACGACAGCAGTGGGTACACCAGACTGGATGAAATGGAATTTGCAAATATAGATGAGATGCTGGAACTTCTGGAAAAGTCCATGGTGAATTTAAAGAAGGCCGGGGAGTTCCTCATAGATCCGGAACAGATAGTGTTAAACGGAAAGACTGTTTTTCTGGACAGAAGGAGGAGGGACGTAAAGTTCGCCTACGTTCCTTCAAGAGTGCAGCGACCCATGCAGAATGTGCTGGAGCTTACGGACTATCTTGAGAGCCAGGCCCAGCCTATGCAAAAACAGATTTTAAACCGGCTCAGCGGCAGCATTAAGGAAGAGCATTTATCCCTTAAGGAGAGCGCCAGCCGGACGGCTGTAGTCAGGCGTGAAATAAGAAAGATAGCCACCTTATAAAGTTTGACAAAGCTTCCCAAGTATAATAGCATATCTCTTCGGAAGAAGATAAAGGAGACATGGAAATGGAAAATAAGAATACTTGGGAAATTTATACGAAAAAACAGATGCAGGAATGTGATGATTTCTGCAAGGGATACATTGACTTTCTCAGTGAGGGAAAGACGGAAAGAGAGTGCGTGAAGATAATTGTGGACGCGGCGAAGAAGGCCGGCTACAAGGACCTTGACGCACTAATTGAAAAAGGCGCCGCCCTCAAAACAGGGGACAAGGTTTACAGGGTCAATATGAACAAGGCTGTAATCATGTTCAATATCGGCAGTGAACCTATGATGGAAGGAATGAACATTCTCGGTGCTCACATTGATTCGCCGCGCATGGATGTGAAACAGAACCCTCTCTATGAAGACGGAGGATTCGCATACCTTGACACTCACTATTATGGCGGCATTAAGAAATACCAGTGGGTAACTCTGCCTTTAGCTATTCACGGCGTAGTAGTGAAGAAGGACGGAAGTCAGGTTGAGGTGTGTATAGGCGAAAGGCCGGAGGATCCGGTATTCTTCGTGTCGGATCTGCTCATTCATCTGGCACAGGATCAGATGAACAAGAAGGCCGCTACCGTTGTAGAAGGTGAGGCTCTGGATATTATTGTTGCCAACAAGCCTGTAAAAATTACAGATAAAGATAAAGAAAAGAGCAAGGGTATGACTGCCGTTAAGAAGGGTCTCCTGGACATTCTGAAAAAGGAATACGGAATTGAAGAGGAAGACTTTATTTCCGCTGAGCTGGAAGTGGTACCTGCAGGAAGGGCCAGAGAGGCAGGCTTTGACCGCAGTATGATTCTTTCCTACGGACAGGACGACAGGGTATGCTCATACACTTCATACATGGCTATGCTGGATGTGGAAAAGGTTAAGCGCACAGCCTGCTGCCTTCTCGTGGACAAGGAGGAAATCGGCAGCGTAGGAGCAACGGGCATGCAGTCCAAATTCTTCGAGAACACCGTTGCCGAAGTAATGGAAATGTGCGGTGAGAAGGGTGACCTTAATTTAAGAAGGTGCCTGGCGTCATGCACAATGCTGTCATCGGATGTAAGCAGCGGATTCGATCCCACTTACGCCTCCAGCTTTGACAAGAAAAATGTGGCCTATCTCGGATGCGGCCTGGTGTTCAATAAATTCACGGGAGCCCGCGGTAAGTCCGGCTCCAACGATGCCAATGCGGAATATCTTGGCATGCTGAGAAGAATTCTCGGTGAGGACAAGGTGAACTTCCAGACTGCAGAGCTTGGCAAGGTAGACCTTGGAGGCGGCGGCACCATTGCATACATTCTGGCTCTCTACGGCATGAATGTAATCGACAGCGGCGTTGCTGTCTTAAGCATGCATTCCCCCTGGGAGGCAACCAGCAAGGCGGACGTCTACGAGGCGTACAGAGGCTACTGTTCATTCTTAAATAAGGCGACGAAAATATGAAGAGAGAAGTAATAAGGGCGGAGCATTCAGGATTCTGCTTCGGTGTTGAGAACGCTATTGCAACAGCCGAGAAGATGGCGGAGAAAGGCGGAAGGGTCTTTACCTGCGGCATGCTCATTCATAACAGCAGGGTGACTGAAGATCTGGCGGCAAAAGGCATTGATGTAGTTTCCAGACTTTCCGAGGTGCCGGAAGGATCCAAGGTTATCGTACGTTCCCACGGCGAGCCCAAGGCCTTTTACGATGATGCGGAAAGGATGGGCATTGAACTTGTGGACGCCACCTGTCCTTTCGTTGCACGCATTCATGATATAGCCCACGAAGCCGACGAGGCGGGAAAAGTAGTGTTCATAGTGGGAGACGGCGCTCACCCGGAGGTTGAAGGTATTAACGGCTGGTGCAATGAAAAAGGTATAGTGATAAAAAATGAAGAAGCAGCCCGTGAATTTCTTTCTTCTCTTGGCGAGGGTGAACTGAGGGGCCTCACGGAAAAGGAAAGCATAGTTGTAGCTCAGACTACAATCAGGCGAGACGTTTTCGAAAAGGTCATTGAGATTTTAGGTGAAGCCGGCATTAAGCCGGAGATTAAAGACACCATTTGCAACGCCACGAAAGAGCGCCAGGATTCCTGCGCCGGGACGGCTTCCCAGGTCGAAGCCATGCTGATAGTCGGAGATAAAAAGAGCTCTAACACGAAAAAATTATTCGAAATTGCGGAAAAAAACTGTGAAAATGTATTTTTTGTTGAAAATTTGAGTGATTTATCATTGCCAGAGCTTGAAAAATATAATAGAATAGGGGTTGCGGCAGGCGCCTCGACGCCTGACTATGCAATTAAGGAGGTTATTGCAAGAATGAGTGAACAATTCACTGAAGACAACCTGACCATGGATGATCTGCTGGAGGATATAGACAAATCCTTGAGACTTCCCAGAGGCGGGGAATTGGTAACCGGAACGGTTTTCCAGAAGACATCTGAGGGAATCATAGTAAACCTTGGATGCAAGAAAGACGGTATGATACCGTATGACGAAATCACACTTGAAGAAGGTCAGAACATTGACGACGCTTTCAACGAAGGCGATGAAATCCAGGCCAAGGTACTCAAGACGGACAATGGCGATGGTTTCATTATGCTTTCAAGAAAGAAGCTGGAAGCAAGCGAGCACTGGGAAGAAATCAACCAGGCGTTCGAAGACAAGGCTCTCATCGATGTGGATGTAGAAAGACAGGTAAACGGTGGCGTTATTGCCAGATACAAAGAAGTATCCGGATTCATTCCGCTGTCACAGCTTTCTGACAGATACGTTGAGGATTCTTCAGAATTCGTCGGTCAGACTCTTACTGTAAAAGTTTCAAGAGTTGACCCGAGAAGAGGCAAGGCTGTATTCTCACACAAGGCTTATCTCAATGAAGAGAGACAGAAGGCTCTCGAAAAGGTATGGGCAAACATCAATGTTGACGACATAGTTGAAGGAACAGTAATGCGTTTCACAGACTATGGTGCATTTGTTGACATCGGTGGTATTGACGGCCTGCTCCACATTTCCGAAATTTCATGGGGCAAGCTGAAGCACCCGAAGGAAGTCCTTTCAATCGGCGAAAAGATCTCAGTTAAGATCCTTTCAATGAACGAAGAAAAGGGCAAGATTTCTCTCGGTCTCAAGCAGACAGTTCCGGAACCCTGGTCAGTAATTGACGACAATTACAGTGTAGGCCAGGTAGTATCAGGCAAAGTCGTTCAGATTAAAGAATATGGTTGCTTCGTTGAACTGGAGCCGGGTCTTGATGGACTTGTACACATTTCAGAAATCAAGAACGAACGCGTTGCAGATATTAACGACGAACTGAAAGTCGGCGACGAAGTAACAGCTAAGATTCTCGAAATCGATAAAGAGAGAAAACGTATCTCACTGTCAATTAAAGAGACACTTCCGGAAGAAGCAGTAGCAGAAGAAGCTACAGAAGCTGAGGTTGTTGAAGAAGCACCTGCAGAAGCTGCTGAGGCAGTTGAAGAAGCACCAGTTGAAGAAGTAGCTGAGGAAGCACCCGCAGAAGAGGTTGCAGAGGAAGCTGCACCGGCTGAAGAAGAGGCTGAAGCTGAAGAGGCTCAGGCTGAGGAAACACCGGCAGAAGAGGTTGCTGAGGAAGCTGAAGCTGAAGAGGCAGACGCTGCCGAAGAAGCTGAGGTTGCTGAAGAAGCTCCTGCTGAGGAAGCACCTGCAGAAGAAGCTGAAGAAGCATAATAAGCTGAGATACTAAATAAAAGCATATAAGATCTGAATGGAGCAGTCCACTCAGATCTTTTTTTGAGGTGACAGGGGGACGGTTCTCTCGTCATCTTTTGACAATTTATGGTTCTAGCCCTACCTATTGATTCCAACATTTTTTCTGTGTGAGAAGAAATGTTGGAAATGATGGAAGGCCAGAGACTTATCAGGGCATGAGAAAGCCGGTTTGTTCCAACATTTTCTCTGTATGAGAGAAAATGTTGGAAAAAATGATGAGGCAACCGGTTTTTCGAGGGCTGAGCAAAGGTGTAAGTCCAACATTTTCTCTGTATGAGAGTAAATGTTGGAAAAAATGATGAGGCAACCAGTTTGTTGAGGTCTGAGCAAAGGTGTAAGTCCAACATTTTCTCTGTACGAGAGTAAATGTTGGAAAAGTGAAAGTGTATGCCAGATGGGAGGTTCTCGTGTCACTGTTTTATGAGATACAGTATCCCGTCCGTTTATAGGACAAAAAGATGACAGGAGAACCGTCCCCCTGTCACCTAAAACCAAGGTTCTAACTAAATATGTAGGAAAGTATGAAAGAAATTTAAGGAATTTTTCAAAAAACTCTTGCAATAAATTATCTGAATATTTATAATAATAACTGTAGTACTTATTCTTATTTCTTATTCATTCATTCATGGAGGTGATTTGATGAGTGAAAGTAAAGGCCAATTTAACTCCAACTTTGGTTTTATTATGGCATCAGTTGGTTCCGCGGTAGGACTAGGAAACTTGTGGGGCTTCCCTTACAAGATGGGTTCTAACGGCGGTTTTGCATTCTTAATTCTTTATTTACTTATGCTGTGCATGGTAGGTTTCACCATCATGCTCGGCGAATTTGCTGTTGGCCGTAGCACAGGTAAAGCTCCAATCGAAGCTTTCAGAGAACTGAACAGCAAATTCTTAATCGTTGGCTACATGGCAGTATTGGCTGGCTTCGGTATCCTGGCGTTCTACATGACACTTGGTGCCTATGCTATGAAATACTTCGCAGCTAACTTTGCGGCAATATTTACGCACAGTGGTATATTTGAAGCTACTGACACGGCAGCTTACTTCACTGACTTCGTTGGTAACGGCGGTCAGGTAGTGCTGTTCATGGCAATATTCTGTGTACTGAATATGATTATCGTAATGGGTGGTGTAGCCGGTGGTATCGAAAGATTTACTACTATCGCTATGCCTGCTCTGTTCATAATGCTTATTATAGTAATCATCAGAGTATTGACACTTGATGGTTCCGGCGGCGGTCTTGAATTCATGTTCAAGCCTAACATGGAAGTATTCAAAGGCTCCGGTTGGATAGGAGTACTTGGTACTGCAGGCGGACAGATGTTCTTCTCACTGTCCCTTGGTATGGGTGCTATCATCACTTACGGATCATATCTTTCCAAGAAAGAGAGTCTAGTAAAGAACGCATTCATCGTACCTCTGGCAGATACCGCAGTAGCCCTGATGGCCGGTCTGGCTGTAATGCCTGCTTGCTTCGCGTTCAACCTTGAACCGGCAGGCGGCCCGGGACTCATGTTCATCACACTGCAGCAGGTATTCAACGACATGGGTAGCGCTGGTCCGATCTTCGGATTCATCTTCTACTTCCTCGTATTTATCGCTGCTATAACATCATCGATTTCCGTAATCGAATCTTCAGCATCAGCTATCATCGATGCCCGCATCAGAAAGGGCAAGAGCTACAACAGAAAACCGATCGTTGCTCTGGTAATAGCAATCGTTTTCTGCCTGAACCTGCCTACATCACTGGATGCTCTCGGCGCTGGCGGACTTCCGCAGCCCCTGGGATTCTGCTGGCTTGACTTCTATGATCTGCTTGCAGAAGGTATCCTGATGCCGCTCGGATCCCTGATCCTTGGTATCTTCGTAGGATACGTAATGAAGATCGATTGGCTGAAGAACGAATGCGAATCAGAAGGACAGAAATTCTCACTGGCCGGCTTCTGGACAGCTACATTCAAAGTAACTGCTCCTATCGGCATGGTATTCATCCTTCTCGGACAGATCGACGGATTCTTCGGACTTGGCTGGTTCAGCTAATATCTGATTCGTAGGAAATCAGAACATAAGAAAAATAAGAACTAAGTGCTAGCATAACAAAAGACCGGAAGCAACATTCCGGTCTTTTGTTTATTTACAACTCTTATGTCATATAATAAATAGTATCTTTAGACCATCCGCAGTGGACTACTTCCTGCTGCCTGCCAGATTAATCATTTCCTGAGCGCTGGCAAGAGTTATGTCGGATATGTTTACACCGGCAAGAAGCCTTGCTATTTCAGTGATTTTCTCCTTCTCGGACAGCTCGTTGATTACCGTATATGTTCTGAAGCTATCGTCGCTCTTCTCAATGCGGTAATTATGCTCCGCTGAGGCTGCAATCTGAGGCAGGTGAGTGATGATAATGAGCTGGTGACTCTTGGAAATCTGGCCCAGCTCCTTGGCGACTATGTCAGCCGTCTCACCGCTGATGCCGGAATCGATTTCGTCGAAAATCATTGTTCCAATGCCGTCGTATTCGCCGATTATCTTCTTAAAGGCCAGCATTATACGGGACATCTCACCGCCGGAGGCTATTTTGGACAAGGGTTTTAATGGCTCGCCTACATTTGTTGTAAGGAGGAATTCCACCTTATCCACGCCATTGGGACCAAAGTCCGGTGCCACATCGAAGTCGATTGAAATTTGAGCGTTGTTAAAGTTAAGATTTTCTAACTCAGCCTGTATTTTTCCCTGGAGGCTGTCGGCTGAAGCTTTTCTGAGTCTGGTAAGATTCTCTGTTTCATTGGCCAGCATTTCTTCGATTCTGGAATATTCCAGCTGTAGAGAGTCAACTTCCGAATCCAGGTTATTGAGGGCATGGAGCTCATTTTCCATACTGTCACGCTTCAGATGTATTTCATCGATGGTTTCACCATATTTTTTCTTCAGTTCCTTTATGTAGTGAAGTCTGTCATTTAATTCTTCAATTCTGTTAGGATTGAAGACTATTTTATCGCGCATATCCCGGATGCGGTTTGCAATATCTTCGAATCTGTAATAAAAGTCGGACAGTTCATCTTCGATGTCGGCCGCTTCCCTTGAGAACTGCGTAATGTTGCGCATGGGCATAATGACTGAGTCAAGCTTGCTCATGGCACTGATATCCTCGCCGTTGGCGTGGGCATAGGCCTCATCCAGTGCGGCGTAGATGCGTTCGTTGTTTTCCATTACTTCAAGCTCTTCCCGGTGTTTGTCCTCTTCCCCGGGAATGAGGGCGGCTTTTTCGATTTCGTCGATCTGGAATGTTAATAACTCCTTCATTTCATCGTTGTTTTCGATTTGCTTACGAGCTTCTTCCAGCCTTTTGCCTGCGTATATGTAATTTTCATAAAGCTCCGCCACCTTCTTGCGTACCGGTGCAATTGCGCTGTGCTCGTATTCGTCAACAAGACCTAGATGCCTGTCCACGTTGAGAAGGGACTGATTGTCGTACTGGCCGTGTACGTCGGCAATTTTGGAGCACAATTCCTGAAGCTCGTTTAAAGTGACAATCCGGTCGTCAATGCGGCAGAAGTTCTTGCCCGTAGTTGATATTTCGCGGGTAATGATGACTTCGTGGTTGTTGTATTCCGCAACCATCTGAACTGTGGCAGTCTCGCATCCGGTGCGTACCATGGACGTATCCGCTCTGCTGCCCAGCGCCAGGCTGATTGCCGACGCCACAACGGATTTGCCGGCACCGGTCTCTCCGGTAATTGCGTTAAGACCCTTGTGAAAACTGACTTCAGTGTTTTCTATGGTGGCAAAGTCACGAATTAGAATATGTGATATCATTATAATAACTCCTTGAATCTGTTCAGTAGTTCGGGAATGTTTTTCGTGTCGTTAACTACAGCCAGGACCGTGTTATCTCCTGCAACTGAGCCGACGATATTCTCCATGTTAAGAGAATCAATTGCCTCAGCGGCTGCATTGGCGCAGCCTGACAGAGTCTTTACTACAATAATATTTCCCGCAGCTTCCACGGAGAGGATGGTCTCCTTAAAGATTTTCACAAATCTGTTGGTAATGGGACCTTCTTCCCTGTGTTGTACGTATTTGTACTTCCCCGTAGGGGACATGGTTTTAACGAGCTGCAGCTCTTTGATATCGCGGGAGACAGTAGCCTGGGTAACATCGTAACCAGACTCCCTGAGAAGCTTGCACAGCATCTCCTGAGTCTCTATTTCATGCGTTTTTATCAGCTCCAGCACCATACTTTGTCTAGAGTATCTCATGTGTAAAACTCCTAACACTTCATAATAATTTGCGTGCTAATAATTATACCATTTTAGGTTATAAAAATTCAATACAATCTTACTGATTATTTACAAACATATGTTTGTGTGCTATAATTCCATGACGGAGGAAAGCTATGAGAATACTTGGGATTGACCCGGGATACGCAATAATGGGATACGGTGTAATAGATATGAAGGGGAACAGCTTTACCCCTGTTGCTTACGATTCCATTTTAACGGATAAGGACATGCCTATGCCGGATCGCCTCAAGCATTTATACACCATGCTCATGAGCATTATTATTCAGTATGAGCCGGATATAGCCGCAGTTGAGGAACTTTTTTTCAACAGTAACGCCAAGACGGCCATTTTAGTGGGTCAGGCAAGAGGTGTGGCCCTTTTAGCCTGTTCCAACAGCGGCCTGCCCATTGCGGAATATACGCCTCTGCAGATAAAGCAGGCACTGGTAGGTAACGGAAGGGCGGACAAGAAACAGGTGCAGTTCATGGTAAAGACGATCCTTGGACTGAAAGAGGCGCCAAAGCCCGATGATACGGCGGACGCACTGGCTGCAGCCATTACACACGGACACAGCGGCCAGAGCCTTGCAAGGCTTGCCGGCGGCAGATAATCAGAGAGGAAAGAGCAAATGATTCACTATATAAAAGGAACACTTGAAATAAAGCTGCCTGAAAGCGTGGTCATAGAGACCGGCGGCGTGGGATTTAAGATTTCCGTGCCGTCAAACAGCAGGCTCTATATGACCCAGGAAGGCACTGAAATCAGCGTTTTTACCTATATGAATGTAAGAGAAGACGACATTAGTTTATACGGCTTTGACGATGAAGAAGGCATTATGCTTTTCGAGAAACTGATTACGGTAAACGGAGTGGGCTCTAAGGCAGCAATGGCAATACTTTCGGCCATGCCATCCGGTGAAGTGAGAAAGGCGATCATGTACGAGGATGCCGACATGCTCACAAGGGCAAATGGAATAGGGAAGAAGACCGCCCAGAGAATAGTCCTGGATCTTAAGGACAAGGTAGGCACGGGAGCTGACCTTACGGTTCCAACGGGAATGGAAGGTGCATCGCCGGCTGCCGCCTCAGATAACAAAGGTGAGGCCCTTGACGCCCTCATTGCCCTGGGCTATGCCAGAGCCGAAGCGGCGGAGGCGCTGGTTGGAATAAAAGAACAGGATCTTTCCGTCGAAGAATATATTAAACTTGCACTGAAAAGGATTTAACTGTTATGGATATGTCAGGATACAGCGAAATAGAAGAAAGAATAGTCGCCCCGGGAAGCGCTCCCGGAGAGGAGCAGGGGGAATTTTCCTTAAGGCCTCAGACTCTGGATGAATACATCGGCCAGAAGGCGGCGACGGACAACCTGAAGGTCTACATTGAGGCGGCCAAAATGAGAGGCGAGCCTCTTGATCACGTGCTGTTCTACGGCCCTCCGGGTCTTGGAAAGACAACGCTTGCAGGAATAATCGCCAACGAAATGGGCGTTGATATTCGCATCACTTCCGGTCCGGCCATAGGCAGAGCCGGAGACCTGGCAGCGATTCTCACTAACCTAAACGAAAACGACGTTCTCTTCATAGACGAGATTCACAGGCTTAACCGCAGTGTAGAAGAAGTGCTTTACTCGGCAATGGAGGATTATGCACTGGATATTATCATAGGCAAAGGCCCTTCAGCCCGCTCAATCAGGCTGGACCTTGCCAAGTTTACGTTAATCGGCGCCACCACAAGGGCCGGCAGCCTTTCCGCGCCGCTCAGGGATCGATTTGGCGTAGTACTGAAGTTTGAAAACTACACAACTGAAGAGCTTATGACCATAGCCTCACGTACGGCAGGTCTACTGGGAGCAGACGCTGCAGACGAGGCTCTAAAGGAAATAGCGATTAGATCCCGTGGAACCCCGAGAGTCGTAAATAGGCTCCTTAAGAGAGTCCGCGACTTCGCCCAGGTGGAAGGGGACGGCACCATAGATATGGAGGCTACCAGGAAGGCGCTAAAGGCTATGAATGTAGACGACATGGGCCTCGACCATCTGGACCGTGAGATTCTCAGAGTAATAATCGAAAGATTCGGCGGCGGTCCTGTTGGAATTGATACCATTGCAGCATCTATCGGCGAGGAGCGCATTACAATTGAAGATGCCTACGAGCCATATCTAATACAGGCCGGATTCCTTCACAGGACCCAGAAGGGAAGAGTCGCATCGGAGCTGGCATACCACCATCTCGGCCTCGAATTTGTAGGCGAGCAGTTGGCCATGGACACCGGGGATACCGGCAGCGATGAATAGACGAGGACGAAAGATAGAATATGAACGTAAGTGATTTTGACTATAACCTGCCTGAGGAATTAATAGCCCAAAAGCCATCGGAGAAGCGCGATTATTCGCGCCTTCTTGTAGTGGACAGAAAGAGCGGCGAAATATTCCACAGGCATTTTTACGATGTAATAGATTACCTGAACCCGGGGGACTGCCTGGTAATAAACGACTCAAAGGTTCTTCCGGCCCGCCTCTTCGGCGAAAAGGAAGGCACAGGAGCGAAAATTGAATTTCTCCTGACTAAAAGGCTGGAGGGTGATACCTGGGAGACCATGGTAAGACCGGGCAGACGGCTCAAAGTCGGTGACAAAGTTATTTTCGGGAAGCATAGTGACGACGAAAAAAATGTGCTGAAAGCCGAGATACTGGACTACGGTGAAGACGGCACCCGCATCGTCAGATTCGACTATGAGGGCATTTTCATGGAACGTCTGGAGGAAATCGGTTCTATGCCACTGCCGCCATATATAGAAAGACCCGCTGACGAAGCAGACAGCGACAGATATCAGACCGTATACGCCCGTGAAGAGGGCAGCGTTGCCGCACCTACAGCCGGCCTCCACTTCACGGAAGAACTGCTGGAAAAGGTTAAGGCCAAAGGTGTTAAAATCGCAAAAGTCACCCTCCACGTAGGCATAGGAACATTCCGCCCCGTAAAAGCGGAAAAAGTGGAAGACCACCACATGCACTTCGAAGAATACGAAATCAGCGAAGAAGCCGCCGCTTTAATCAACGAAACCAAAGAGAAGGGCGGCCGCATAATAGCAGTAGGCACCACCTCCACCAGAACCCTCGAAAGCGCCGCGTTTCACGGGGACAGGCTTTTTGTTTCACCAGGAAATTCCAGCACGGGAATATTTATATATCCGGGATATGAATTCAAAATCGTGGATTCCCTGATTACAAACTTTCACCTGCCTAAGTCCACCCTCATGATGCTCATTTCGGCCTTTTACGACCGGGAGAAAATCTTGAAAGTCTATGAAGAGGCAGTGCGTGAGAAGTATCGGTTCTTCAGCTACGGGGACGCTATGCTAATTATATGATTAATAATTAGCAGATATATATGCTATTATAAAACAACAATAATAAAACGATAAGCGTAATCAAGATTACGGAGAAGGCATACCTGAATTGTAGGTGAAACAAAAAGCCTGTCCCCGTGAAACGCTTTGAAAAGGAGATTATATGGGTTCGTTAACTTATAAATTGATAAAAAAGGATGGCAAGGCCAGGAGGGGTGAGATTACCACGAAGCACGGCACTATTCAGACGCCTGTGTTTATGCCTGTTGGCACGGCGGCCACGGTGAAGGCGGTAAAGCCGGAGACTCTGAAGGAAAATGGCGCGGAGATAATTCTGGGCAATACATATCACCTGTTCTTAAGACCGGGGGCTGACATTGTCAGGGAGGCCGGTGGTCTTCACAAGTTTATGAACTGGGACAGACCTATTCTCACGGACAGCGGCGGCTTTCAGGTATTCAGCCTCGGTGACCTGAGAAAGATTACTGAGGAAGGCGTGGAGTTTGCCTCCTTCATAGATGGTTCCAGACACATGCTGGGGCCGGAAAGCTCTATTGAAGTGCAGCAGGCTCTCGGCTCGGACATTATGATGGCCTTTGACGAGTGCGCCCCATATCCGGCGGATAGGGAATACGTACTTCCTTCCATGGAGCGGACCACCAGGTGGCTGGCTCGCTGCAAGGATGCCTGGACCAACAGGGAAAATCAGGCCCTCTTTGGAATCATGCAAGGGGGAATGTATCTGGATCTGAGAGAGAAAAGCGCCAGGGATATAGTGGACATGGACCTGCCCGGCTATTCAATCGGCGGCCTTTCCGTAGGGGAGCCTAAGGAATTAATGTGCGAAGTACTGGATGAATGTGTGGACTTCCTGCCGGAGGAAAAGCCCAGATATCTCATGGGCGTAGGAACCCCGGACTATCTCTTTGAAGGAGTGGCAAGGGGAGTCGATATGTTTGACTGTGTCCTTCCCACAAGGCTTGCCCGCCACGGCGCAGCTTTTACCCACAGCGGTCAGATAAACATAAAGAACGCAAAATTCAAAAGAGACTTTACGCCTCTCGACCCGGAATGCGATTGCTATGTGTGCCGGAACTATTCCAGAGCCTACCTGAACCATCTGTTCAGATCCGGGGAAATCCTTTCCCACATGCTCCTTTCCGAGCACAACATTCACTTCCTCATAAAGACCATGGAGAAAATCAGAAAGTCCATAGAGGAAGACCGCTTCGAGGAATACAAAGAGAAATTCTACCGGAGTTACGGATATATGTAAAAACAATTTTACAAATAGACCGATTTTGTGTATAATCCCATCTTTGACAGTTTTAGGTCATAAAAATCCCTGCAGTTATTGCAATTACGAACTTCAGGGATTTGTTGCACTTCGCGTTTTTTGCGTGTCGGATTTACTTTTTCTTTCTGAGTTTGCTTTTTTTCAGTAATTTCTTCATATCTGGCTTGCTCACTATCCGAGTGGAGGACGAATTTTTGTTGACCGCTTGTAAAATAGTGATATAACCTGACTTTCGGAGTTGAGAAGG
>DFGY01000092.1:15335-21122 GCA_002372505.1 Firmicutes bacterium UBA3738 | reverse complement strand
ACAGCCAAGAAGAAGGGTAAGTGCACCATCTGGGCATATGCACAGAACGGCGTATACACAACCTTCAAGGTGACAGTTAAATAATAAAGCAGCGGGGAAACTCGCGCTGAAATATTAGTCACAAAGAGCGGGCAGCCGGAGTATGAATTTCATTCCGGTAGCCCGCCCCCACCCAGGGGGCAGCCCTTTCTTTACGGACGCTCGCGAAACCCCAAACGTATATTCATAAAAATATACCCTCGAATTTTTCGGGTCCTCTCTAATGCCTCCCCCAAGGCATTTCCCGAAACGATATATCAAACCCAAAAAACGATTTAACTATTATAGATATAGCGCGCGTTCGTAAAGAGGGGGCGGTAGAGGGTGAGATTAATAAATAAAGGATGTAGAATAATGAAGGATGGCACTCAAGCTGTCCTTCATTTATACTTGACCCCAAAAACGTTGACGAAGTCTAATTATTGACTATCTGGCTTGCGGGATGTTAAAATGATAAAGGATAATAAAGATGATAAAAGATAATAAAGATGATAAAAGATAATAAAGGATAATAAAGATGATAAAAGATAATAACAAACCTCTATTTCATCCAACATTCGGAAGCAGACCTGCTCAGATAGTTGGCAGAACCCAGGTGATTGAAGATTTTGCACAGGGTCTTAGAGAGCCTATAGGTTCCAGAGAAAGATGTAGATTCTATATAGGCCAGCGCGGCATGGGCAAGACAGCGCTTCTTTTGGAACTTGCCGATGTTGCCGCTGAAATGGATTATGTCACAGCTAGTGTTACGGCATATAGTGGTATGAATGAAGATATAATTGAAACGGTGCAACGCAATGGTGCAAAATACATTGTTGAACAGAAAAGAAAGATAACAGGCGCAAGCGGCGGAGCGTTGGGTTTTTCCTTTGGTCTCACATTTTCCGACGAGGTTAGAGAACAATATGGATTTAGGGCGAAATTAGCAATGCTATGTGATGAGCTTGAAAGGCACGGAAAAGGTCTTCTTATATTGGTGGATGAAGCAACGACCTCTGAAGAAATGAGACAGCTTGCGATAACTTATCAACATCTTGTTGGAGAAGAAAAAAATATTGCAATTGTTATGGCCGGACTGCCCCATGCGGTATCCGGGGTATTAAATGACTCAGTGCTGACGTTTTTAAATCGCGCATACAAGTCTAATCTTGGACCAATAAAAATCAGTGAGATAAAAAGCTATTATACGGAAGCCTTTAAAAAATTAGGTTTGGAAATAAAGGAATCTGATATATCCAAAGCTGCAGAAGCAACAAAGGGTTTCCCATACATGATGCAATTGGTTGGTTATTACATTATGAAAAAGAATAATAGTGCGGTAGACATTGATGAAATTGTGAATGAAGCAAAGGAAGATATGGTAAGCAATGTTTTCGAACCAATACTTAGACCCCTATCAGACAATGACAGAGAATTTCTTGTGGCCATGGCGGTTGACGAAAAAACAAGTAAGATTTCAGCAATATGTAAGAGACTTGGTAAATCCAATTCGTATATACAACCCTATAGAGCGAGGATGATAGAAGCGGGAATTATCGAAGCGCCAAGAACTGGAGAGGTAGTATTCGCAGTGCCTTACCTTGCGGAATATTTACGAGCTAATCAACTTGAAAAAAGTGCCGTCATAGTATAAAGTGAATCGAATAGAAGTGTTTTTAAAAGTGTTTTAAAAAAGAAGGATGTATAGGTGAGAGAATTGAATAGTAGTAAACTGAGAATAATAGGCCCCATAGTTGCGGCCATACTGGTATTTTGCGGGGGCTTCGCCATCTATCTGCACACGGATGACTACGAGAAAAAGGCCACCCATGTGCCGGAAAATACGATTATAAACGGCGTTGATTGTTCCGGCCTGACAAAGGAAGAGACAATTAAAAAGCTTACGGGTGAATGGAACAAGAACAAGGCTGTGGTGAAAAGGGACGGCAAGAAGGTTGCCGAATTTTCCCTTGCCAAATTAACATATGATATTGACGGGAAGATCGACGAGATAATCGGGACGAATTTCATTAAGGTTCTTAAGAATCATTCCGGTAGCGGGAAGAAGGAACATAGCTTCAAAATGAAAATCGCATCTTCCGCCGGCCTGGAAAAGACCATCGAAAAGCATAAATTCCTGGACATTCCCTACAAGGTCAAGACCAAGGACGCCTACGTGGATATGAGGGATAAAAAATTCAACATCGTAAAAGAAGTATACGGGGACAACGTAGACAAAGAAAAGGTTGCAAAGACCATGGTTGCCGGAATCCCCGGAGGAGATTTTGAATTTAAGTTCAATCCGAAGAAATACGTTGACGTACCGGAAATAAAAAAGGGCGACAAGGTTCTGAAGGACGAAATCAAATTCGACAAGAAGCATTACACCCAGAATTTCGTCTACGAAAAATTCAACGGCACATATCAGATTACCCCCGGGGACATAAAGAAGATGCGCTTTGTATCGCCTAATGGCGATGTAACCATAAACAAAAAAGAAATCGCCAAATTCGTAAAGGACAAGCTAGCATGGGAAGTCAACACCCAGTACTTCGACAGAAAGTTCAAGACCCACAGCGGCAGGACCATCGTAACCAGCGGCTCCTACGGCTACGCCCTGGATAAGGAAAAGGAAGCAGCAAAGCTGGCAAAGGATCTGGAGAAGAACAAGGACTTTTCCCGGGCTCCCGTATTCGCCCAGAAGCCTTACTACACAGGCAAGGGCAAGTCGGACCTGGGCAAGGATTACATAGAGATCAGCCTGGCGGAGCAAACCCTCTGGCTCTACAAGAAGGGCAAGGTGGTCTTCGCCACATCCGTAACCACCGGCAGGGACGAAAGCCCCACTGACATAGGCAACTATTACATTGAATATAAAGACAGAAACGCAACCCTCACAGGAGCAGACTACTCAAACAAAGTATCCTACTGGATGCCCTTCAACGGCAACCAGGGATGTCACGACGCCCCCTGGAGAAACGACTTCGGCAGTAGCGCCTACCACACATCCGGCTCCCACGGCTGCGTCAACATGCCACCCGGCGACGCAGCGGTACTCTACAGCCAGATAGAAAAAGGCTTCCCCGTCATCGTATACTAAAGCGTTTCACGGGGACAGGCTTTTTGAAACACTATAAGGAGGAAATGATGCAAAATTATAACAGCCCGCTATCTGAGCGCTATCCCAGCAAGGAAATGAAATATCTCTTCTCCCCTGAGAAGAAATTCACCACCTGGCGCAAGCTTTGGATTGCCCTGGCAGAGGCGGAAAAGGAGCTGGGTCTGGACATAACCGATGAACAGATTGCAGAGCTTAAGGCCAACGTAAACAACATTAATTACGACGTTGCAAAGGAGCGGGAGAAAATAGTCCGCCACGATGTAATGTCCCACGTATATGCCTATGGCCAGCAGTGCCCCAAGGCAAAGGGCATAATCCACCTTGGCGCCACTTCCTGCTACGTCGGAGACAACACGGACATCATAATAATGAAGGAAGGCCTGGAGCTCATCAGGAGCAAGGTTGTAAATGTAATAAAGAATCTGGCGGACTTCGCGGAAGAATACAAGGGAATGCCCACCTTAGGCTTCACCCACTTCCAGGCGGCTCAGCCTACAACAGTGGGAAAGAGAGCAACCCTCTGGATTAACGAGTTGGTCATGGATCTCTATGACCTGGACAATCTCATAAAGGATATAAAACTTCTTGGCTCAAAGGGAACCACCGGCACCCAGGCTACATTCCTGGAGCTCTTCGACGGAGACTACGAGAAGGTTTCAAAAATCGACGGCCTTATTGCGGAGAAAATGGGCTTCGAGGAATGCTATCCCGTGTCGGGCCAGACCTATTCCAGAAAAGTTGACAGCCGCGTCATGAACGTGCTTTCAGGCATTGCCCAGAGCGCCCACAAATTCTCAAACGACATCAGACTGCTCCAGCATCTGAAGGAAATAGAAGAACCCTTCGAAAAGAATCAGATCGGCTCCTCGGCAATGGCTTACAAGCGCAATCCCATGCGTTCCGAAAGAATCGCCAGCCTGGCCAACTACGTAATGAGCGACGCCATGAACCCGGCAATTACAGCGGCCACCCAGTGGTTTGAGAGAACCCTGGACGATTCCGCCAACAAGAGAATCAGCATTTCGGAAGGATTCCTGGCAACTGACGGAATTCTGGAACTGTACATGAACGTATCATCCGGTCTGGTTGTGTACCCGAAGGTAATCGAGTCCAGACTTGCCGGCGAGCTGCCCTTCATGGCCACGGAAATAATTCTTATGGATGCAGTAAAGGCAGGAGGCGACCGCCAGGAGCTCCACGAGAAAATCCGCTCCCATTCCATGGACGCAGGAAAGAGGGTCAAGGAAGAAGGAGCAGCAAACGACCTGCTTGAAAGAATAGCAGCAGACCCGGCCTTTGGAATGACCATGGATCAGCTACAGTCGTTGATGAAGCCGGAGAATTTCATTGGCTGCGCAAAAGAGCAGACAGAGGAATATCTGGAGAAAGTGGTGCGCCCGCTAATCGAAAAAAATAAGGAATCCTTAGGCCTCAGCGCAGAAATAAACGTGTGAAACTTGGGGATCGTCCCCAAGCCTCAAAGGACTTGTGTTGACTAATTGTACTTTAATGAAGTATAATTTTCATTAAAGTTATTATTACTACCTAGAGGAGGTAATTGTATGAAAACCAAAAAAATCCTATCCGTTATAGTGGCGGTTGCGATGTTAGCAAGCGTCTTTGCGGCAACACCGGCCATGGCTAAGTCCAAATCCAAATCAAAGTCCGGTCCAATGTTCGTAAAAAGTGTTGCTTATTACAATGTAGACTCAGACACCAATAAGTGGGAACTGAGAAGCAATACTAAATATTTATACAATAAGCAGAACGACCCTCAGAAAGTGGTACAGCTGTCATACTACGGTGAATCTAAATCTGAGACAACAAATAAATTCAAGTATAAGAAAAAGAAAAAGCGCGTGCTGATGAAGGCTTTTAATGATGTTAACCGTTACTTCCAGTTGACTAAATACAATGCCAAGGGCAAGGCAACAAAAGTTAATTCATGGAATCGCGAGAAAGACTCAAAAACATACAGAACATTCGCATATGACAAAGCTGGCTTCGTAAAGAAGTTTGTATCCAAGCACGCATACACGTATAAGAGCGAAGGAAAGAAAAAGACTAACTCATATAAATACGAGCATGCATATAAGACTACATACAAAAAAGGCCTGCCGAAAAAAATAGAAGCCACACATAAAGAGGATAATGAAGCAAGCAACTACAAATATATAACAACATTTAATGCCAAAGGACAGCCGACAAAAGTGGTAAGCCAGTACAAAAACGATACTCCGGAAACACGATACACATACAAATATAAATACAAAAAAGGTCGTGTAGTAAGTGCTGTTGAATATTCATATTCCTATGATGGAAAGAAAACTCCGGTAGCCAAATACGTTTTCAAATACACAAAGGAGAAAACCAACAAGAAGAACTATGCATCCATGATAAACGATATGTTGGACCTTGACACAGATTATGCAGTATTCCTTTGGTATTAATCCTAAAGAAATCGAGAGAATCAGGTCGGGCGGTGCCCGGCCTTTTTTCTTGCGTAAACTTAGAAATGATGTTAGAATCATCTAGTCAGATTTGGCTCTGTAGCTCAGCGGATAGAGCGTCGGTTTCCTAAACCGTGCGTCGGAGGTTCGAGTCCTCTCAGGGTCACCAAAGATGACAGGGGGACGGTTCTCGTGTCA
>DFGY01000092.1:0-15285 GCA_002372505.1 Firmicutes bacterium UBA3738 | reverse complement strand
CGGTTCTCGTGTCACCTTTTGCCAGGATGTGGCAAAAGGTGACGCGAGAACCGTCCCCTTGTCATCTCTTGACAAGAGACAAAAAGGGATTATAATTGAGTTAGCGAAAACTAACTGACTGTTGAATGGAAAGAAGGCATAGATGTATTTAGAAGTAAAGGGTATCAGGAAGGGCTTCGGCGAAGGCGACAGCAGAGTCGAGGTTCTAAAAGACATAGATTTCGGTGTGGAGAAGGGTGAAATCTGCGTAATGCTGGGGCCTTCCGGTTCCGGCAAGTCTACTCTGCTCAACATTGTAGGTGGAATAGAAAGTGCCGATGCTGGGGCCATCAAGGTAGGCGCCGATGAGCTGGTGGGAATGAAGGAGAAGGATCTCTCAAGCTACAGGCGCAGGCACCTGGGCTACATATTCCAGTCATACAACCTAATCGGCAACCTCACCGTCAAAGAAAATATTGAGGTTGGCGGGTACCTAAGCGACAATCCCCTTCCCATTGACGACCTTATAAAAAAGCTGGGGCTCTGGGAGCACAAGGACAAAATTCCCAATCAGATTTCCGGCGGCCAGCAGCAGAGAACATCCATAGGCAGGGCCATGATTAAAAATCCGGACATTCTGCTGTGCGACGAGCCCACCGGCGCCCTGGACTACAGCACTTCCAAGGAGATACTGAAACTCATAGAAGACGTAAACGCCGAATACGGCAACACCATTCTCATGGTCACCCACAACGACGCCATTAAGCAAATGGCCGACCGGGTCATAAGGCTTCACGACGGAGCGGTCCGTGACGTACAGGTCAACGAATCGAAAATGAGAGCGGAAGATCTGGAGTGGTAGCATGGAAGGCAGCAGGCAAGGCAGAATAAAAAATCCCCTCCGAAGAAGATGGATCAGAGAGCTTCGTGACGACAAGGGTAAATACATTGCATTATTTTTATTTCTCACACTGACCATAGGCTTTGTGTCAGGATTTTTAGTTGCGGACAATAGCATGAAAAAGGCCTACGATGACGGTTTCGAAAAGTACAACATCGAAGACGGCCACTTTTCCCTTGCCATGCCCATACCGGACGACCTGAAAAAGGATCTGGAGAATGAAAACATCAAACTGACAGAGCAGTTTTACCAGGACGAAGATATTTCCAAAAACAAAACCGTCAGAGCATTCAAGATAAGAAAGAAAGTCAACAAGTCCTGCCTCATGGAAGGCCGCATGCCGAAGAATGAAAAGGAAGTGGTCATTGACCGGCTCTTTGCGGAGAACAACGGCATAGAAATCGGGCACAGAATAAAGCTAGGATATTTCAAGTACAACATAACAGGCCTTGTGGCTCTGTCCGACTACAGCGCTCTTTTCAGAAACAATTCCGACATGATGTTCAACGCCACCAACTTCTCCGTCGCCCTGGTTACGGAAGACGGCTTTAACCGTATCGGCTTTAAAAACATAGTGTTCCAATACGCCTGGGAGGAACAGCCGGGGGAGAATGTAGACTACAAAAAGGTCGAGGACATTCTCAAAGACAGTGGCATCCTCACGGACTACGTGCGGCAGAAGGACAACCAGGCCATTATGTTCACCGGTGATGACATGGGCGGAGACAAGGCTATGTTCATCATGCTGCTCTACATAGTTATAGTAATCATGGCCTTCGTCTTCGGCGTGACTACCAAGAGTCTGATCGAGCAGGAATCGACTACCATAGGCGCCCTTCGGGCCAGCGGCTTTACAAAGGGTGAATTGCTGGCTCACTACCTTAAGCTGCCTGTAATGGTGGTCCTCATTGCGGCAATAATCGGCAACCTGCTGGGGTATCTGGGGATGAAGAGGATCGTGGTAAACATGTACTTCCACAGCTATTCCCTTACCACCTACAAAACCCTCTGGAACAGCGAAGCCTTTCTGCTGACAACGGTAATTCCCATAATAATCATCCTCCTGGTAACCTTCCTCATGCTAGTGAGAATGCTCAGCCTGCCGCCGCTACAATTTCTGCGCAAGGAGCTGACCAGAAAGAAAAAGAAGCGGGCTGCCCGCCTTCCCAATTGGTCCTTTATGCGGCGCTTCAGGCTCCGGGTAATCATTCAGAACCGGCTGGGCTACGCTGTTTTAATTGTTGGAATAATGATGGCCAGCCTGCTGCTCATATTCGGCATGGGAATGAAGCCCCTTATGGATTCCTTCAGGGCGGACATCGAAAACACACAGATTGCAAAGTACCAGTACGTGCTAAAGGCCAAGGCGAAAACAGATGTGAAGGGTGCGGAGAAGTACTGCGTCAACACCCTGAACTACCAAGGCAAGGAAGACATAATGGCCTACGGAATCAAGGAAGAGTCGGCCTATGTGAAGGACATAAAGCTTCCGGATGAAGAGGGCATCGTCCTTATATCCAGCGGCTTTGCCGAGAAGTACGAGCTGAAAAAGGGGGACAGAATAAAGCTGAATGAGACATACGGAAAGAATGAGTACGAGCTGAAGGTTGGAGGAATATATGAATATCCGCCGGCGCTGTCCATATTCATGGAGCGAGGCATGTATAACAAAGTCTTTGATGAGAAAGATGATTATTACAATGGCTATTTCTCAGATAAAAAGATTAAGGACATAGATGAAAGGTTAATTGCATCGACCATTACCCTAAAGGACATGACGCTGATTTCCGACCAGCTGAACGATTCCTTCGGAGCCATACTTCCCATGTTCGGAGCCTTTGCAATTATCATATACGTGTTGCTGCTCTACCTGCTGGCCAAGATGATAATCGACAAGAACAGCCAGAACATTTCCATGCTTAAAATCCTCGGGTACACCAGCAGGGAGGCCGGGGGAATTTACAGCAAGGCCACTGCCATAGTGGTTGTCTGTGCCTTAATATTTACCCTGCCTCTTTCCGAAAGGCTGATGCGGGTGCTCTATTTTTACTTTATGAAAGACATTAACGGATGGCTGACATATTATCTGCCGGCGTGGCTGTTCGTTTTAATTCCGACTATAGGCATAGTATGCTACTTCTTCATTCACCTGCTGCTGACAAAAAAAGTGCGCCATGTCGGACTGGCGCACGCTCTTAGAAGTATGGAATAATATTGTTAAATAAAGACTCTTTTTAATTTTGAAATGTAACCCCATGTTGGGTTTGTGGCGCTGGATATTCTTACATAACCCGGCCAGGAATGAATTATTCTCCCGTTACCAAGGTAGATTCCCACGTGGATTACGATGCCGCCCTTGGAGTAGAATACCAGGTCGCCGCGCTTTCTGTGTTTCCAGCTGACAGTCTTAAGCTTGGGATTAACGGCGATCCTGCGGGACTCGTACTCGTATTTCGGGAAGCGGTGCCTGTATGGGTTTGATGGCCACAGGTCTGCGCCGGCTCCGTAGCATGCCTGCATTACAAGGCCTGAGCAGTCAACGCCTCTGCCGGGAGCTCTTGATCTGCATACAACGTACGGATCTCCCAGATATTTTTTGGCTGTCCTGATCATGGCTTCAACGTGCTGCTTCCTGGTGCTTGTGTTGTCCGTAAGCACCGGTGCGGTGTAGTAGTTGTGACCATGTTTTGAAATTGTATTTGTAAGCTGAAGATATCTCTTTGGGTTCTGATAGAATTTACGAGTCTTCAGTTTGATTTTCTTGCTCGTGTATTTTGTGGCGCGGGAATTTGCGTTAATAACGTAGCGCCATGTAGTTGTGTCAAGCTTCCACCAGGAGTTGGGATATTTAATCACCAGCTTCTGTTTCTCGATGCCTGCTTTTAATTTTATTTTTTTAACTGTCTTCCACTTGCCCTTATTCACCATCTGAATCTGAAGAGTGCGTGCGAAAGGTGCAGAAATTGAGACAGTATCCTTCATGGTTTTTCTTGCCTTGATGGAATGCTTTGAGATAGAACCCGAAACTTTGGTAGTAGCTTTAGGTGTCTTAGCCTTTACAACATTGGACTTTGCCTCCTTGCTTTCCGTTTCAGTCACATTCTTCGCAAGGACGTAGAAGTAATAGGTCTTGTTAGGTGTAAGGTCTATTTCTTTGTGCGTGTAAGTTTTTTTGGTTGCCTTCATTTCGCCAACCATTGTATATTTTTCGGACTTTGATGTTGAAGAATACACCTCATAGTTTGTAGTGTTTTCAGTAGCATCCCAGGAAAGAGTAACCTGAGTGGCATTCTTCTTTAAAACACTGACCTTCGGAGCGGTAGGCTCGGCAATTTCTTCATGCTGCTCCTTGCTATTCGGATCTTCGTTAGCCGTATCACCACCGGTTGCCGGCGCTTCACCAACAACAGGTGCAGTACTCTGCCCATCCTCGGCAAAAGCCAGAGAAGGAACCATAGTGCAAATCATACAAATAGCAGTAAGTAATACAATTATCTTTTTCCTCATTATAAGTCCTCCATTTAAAAGTAGAATAGCAAAATACAATATATCATAATGGCAAATAGGTGACAAGAGGACGGAGCGTTTCACGGGGACAGGCTTTTTGTTTCGCACTCTAATCCGCAGAGTGCGAAACAAAAAGCCTGTCCCCGTGAAACGCCCCATTGTCATCAACAAAAAAGGCGCTGTCCGGCGCCCTTTCTGTCTATCACATGTTATCATTTGAGGAAAAAATGTATGTTTCCTTGTAGGCTTAATCGTTATGCAGTCCCCTAGAGCTGTGCTACCGCAAGCTTTTCCACGGGCCTGCCTTCCATGTGCAGCCTGCAATATATTTCGCTGCACTTCTTGAATCTGGCGAATTTCTCTCTGGCCGATTTCTCATCGCCGTAGACCTTCCACGTGCCGACGCACTTGCATGGCTTTTTATCCATAAAGCCGCGTACATCCTCCGGAGGATAGCCGAGGAAGATTCCTATTTCGTGAGGGAAATCATTTCCTTCGTTTAACCTCATGGCCAGCCGGGCCAGACATCTGCCCAGTCCGCCGCAAGGGCTGTCACAGAGATTGTCGCAATAGTGGAAATACCCGTTTTCCTCCAGCAGCTTTCGTGCTTCGTCGCAGGTCAGATCCTCTTCCAGATGACCCGGCCGGAAAACATATACAAGAGCCATTCCACTGCCGTATCTGAGAGGCATTGCCCTTATGCCCTTTGGGGAAAGTCTGTTGTTGGTCATTCTCAGAAAATCTCTGAGCTCTTCCTCCGTCTCATATTCACATCTGAATAAATTTGCAGTTTTCAAGCCCGCCAGTGTAGGCGAACAGTGTTGCACAAGTAATTCTTCCGACATTTCATATCCCTTAATAAATATAGCTTCACTTCGGTTAGTTGCGGCTAATCAAAACCTATTTTTAAAGCGGCCACCTTGCCGCAGGTCTGAAGATATATACGGTTTTCATCAGTTAGTCGCCGCTAACTATATTCATTATATACCACTTTTCCCATTTGTCAAACATTTTTTGAAAAAGTTTTTCAGAGTTTTTCAGAGCGTTTCACGGGGACAGGCTTTGCGTTTCACGCTAACTCTCGGTATTCGCAATTATTTTCAATAAAACTTTTTCCTCGCAATGAGTGAAATAGTTTTTAACGATTTCTGAAGATTGCCCCAGCATGTTCGCATTATATACTCCGGTTTAGTAAAGAGAGAACTCGGTGGCGTTAGAAATTATTTCAGCGATTTATTTATTATAGAATCAGTGAAACAAATTTCAATGTTTCCGATTTTTGGGTGACAGGGGGATGGTTCTCTTGTCACTGTTTTAGTACCGCTACGTGACAATCGAAGCGCGAGCGGGTCTATAAATACATTATCCCGTCATATTATGGGACAAAAAGATGACAGGAAGAACTGACCCCCTTGTCATCTTCTGCCAAATATTGGTGAAACAAAAAGCCTGTCCCCGTGAAACGCCCGTGAAACGCTCTAAACATCTTGATTGAAGTTGCTAGGTATTATAAAATTATGGGAGCAAATTATGTGAATAAGGATATGGTGCAGATGCAGGGTAAAAATGAAAGCAGGCAGGCGATGCTTCTCATGGTACTGGTGGCGGTACTCTGGAGTATCGGAGGAATATGTATAAAGATGATATCGTGGCATCCCTTTACTATTGCCAGTCTCAGAGGGCTCATTGCTTTCGCCATTATGCTGGGATTCGCAAAGAGGCGGGGATACAGGCTGAAGTTCAACAAGTTCACTTGGATGATCGCGCTGGCGGAAGCGGTGTGCATGACGGTGTTCATTTTCGCAAATAAGCTGACCACGGCGGCCAACGCTATAGTAATTCAGTATTTGTGTCCTGTGTGGATACTCATAATCGGAGCAATCTTCCTTCACCAGAAGGTAAAGAAGATGGACGTCATCGCTGTGGTTATCTGCATTGCGGGAATAGCTCTGTTCTTCATGGATCAGCTGTCGCCGGGGAATATGCTGGGCAACGTGCTGGCTATAATTTCCGGAATAGCAATGGCCGTGCTCTTCACAGGCAACAATACCTGCGGTGATATAGAAGTGCAGTATACCGGTTTGATACTGGGGCATTTCCTCACATTCCTGGTGGGCCTTAGCGGGTTCTTCATGGAACCCTTCCACACCACCATGCCGGAGATCGGATTCCTGCTTATGCTGGGCGTGCTGCAAATGGGCGTACCCTACATACTGTTCGCCTACGTGTCCAGGCACATATCGCCCCTGGCCTGCTCCCTTATAGGAATGCTGGAGCCACTGCTTAATCCCATATGGGTGGCCATATTCTACGGTGAAATACCGGGCTTTTACGCACTTATCGGAGGGGTTATAATAATAGTGACAACGTCGATTTGGTGCGTCCTTCAGAACAGAGGCGAGCAAGCATCGGAGACATAGAGGAAGAAGCATAAGCCGGCAAAGACAGCAGGGCAGCAAGCCTTGGGATTGCCAATGGAAGCAATAAAGACAGATAAAACGGAGAGTGTGTAAATATGAGAAAACTAAGATGGATTGTATTTATAATAGCCCTGCTGGTGTTCTTAGGCTCTGCAGCCTACATCGGCAAGTACTATTACACGTCATATAAGGAGGCTCAGGAATTTGAGGGCCTCAAAACCGGCAGCGGCCACGACCTGGTGGCTCTGCACAAAGAGAACAGCGACATTGTAGGCTGGATACAGGTGGACGGGACGAACATCGATTACCCCGTGGTGCAGACACCAAACGATCCGGAGTTTTACCTGAGAAAGAATTTCCAGAAGGAATACTCCGTAGCGGGTACACCCTTCATGGATGCCTACAGTAAAATCGGCGAGAGCAAAAACTACATTATTTATGGACACAACATAAAGGCGGGAACCATGTTCCACCAGCTTCTCGAATTCGAAGACGAGAATTTCTGGAAAAAGCACAAGACCTTCGTCTACGACGAGCTCATCGACGGCAAGCAGGTCAGCGGCACCTATAAGATCGTTGCATTCTTCCGCAGCGAAATCAACGCCAAAGGCTTCCAGTACTACACCTATCCTCAGATAATCGACGAGGAAATGTACAACGAATATGTTAACGGAATAAAGAGCATAGCAGCCTTCCCCACAGATGAAAACCCCACCTGGCCACAGCAGCTGGTCACCCTTTCAACCTGTGCATATCATGCTGACGAAGGAAGGTTTGCCGTAGTGGGAGTAAAAATAGAATGATGAAAATTGCACTGGGAATGATGATCAGAAATTTCATCAGCCCCCATCCCATAGACACATTCCTGGACAACGCAGCAAAGTACGGCCATGACATTACAAATGTCATAGTCGTATATTCCGGTGAGTTTAACGAAGACGCGAAAAAGGAAATAGAAACAAAATACGGCGTCAAGTTCACAGCTCACAAAATAAACGAAGCAAAGAGCGCCCGGGATGAACTCACAAAAATGGGCGTATCGGAAAAGTCCGTAGCCAAGCTTCTCTATACCGACCTCTTAAGTCGTCAGGGGCTGGTGCCTTACGGATTTAACAGAAATAATGTAATGATAGCGGCACTCCTGGAAGAAGTGGACGTGCTCTTTTATATTGATGACGATGTGGCGCCTTACGTCCTTCGTAAAAAGACAAGCACATCCGACCGCGAAAAGGAAATCTACGAACAGGAGATAGATTTCTTTGGCAGACATCTTGAGCAGATAGAAGCCGGCGCCAGGTACACCACCAGCGATTACTCCGGTTACAACATTCTTCCTTACGCCCACTTTGACGGAATGGAAGAGCTTCTGGCTGGCCTGCAGAAGGACAGCATGCTGGAATTCTGGCTCCACGCCCGTGAGCACAAGTGCATGTACCTTCAGCAAAACGACCCGCCGGTGCCAAAGAGAACCAGGAAAATCCTCGGAGGGAATCTGGCAATCGACCTTCGCAGCAGGGCGGAGCTGCTACCCTTCTTCTCCCCGACCTACGAACTGGACGGGACGGTTTATCTCGCCCGGGGGGAGGACACCCTGATAGCAAACCTTGCCGAAGAGGCCCGGCTAAAGTGCATAGATATAGACATGTACATATTCCACAACACCTACGGCGACTTTCCGGAAATACCTTCCCTGAAGGACAAGGCCAAGACCCAGGAAAGATTTTTCTATGCCTGCACCGGCTGGATTGGAAGAAACCCATTTATGAATTACCTGCTGGGAAATTCCCTGGAGCGCATGCGGGCGAGACAGGAGAGGAATCTCATATACGGAGCCCAGGCACTCATTGCATATACGGGAAATGACATGTTCGGCCTTCTGCCCAGAGCTCACAGCGCAGCCTGGGACAGTCTGCCATCCATGGTCCTGGATTACGAAGACACCATGGACGCCTGGAGTGAGTTCATCCATAAAATAATTCTTTGATAAACAAATAGTTTCTTATATAATTATAATAAAAAAAGCATGAAACTTGATGAAATCATTACGACTCTGTGGGAAAGATGCCCTCAGTGGCGACAACTGACCAGGGTGCTGGAATACGCAGACGCACCGGGAATAGAGACCGTCGACAACGATGGCAGGACCATCTATTACGACAGTCAGATGATGAAGCGTTTTACCGACGAAGTACAATGCTTCTTTTTCGCGCAGCAAATCATGCACATCCAGCTGGCTCACTTTGACCGCGGAAGGGACTACGACCCGGTCATCTGGAAGGAAGCCACCGACGCCATTGTAAACGAAATGATTATCGAGGACGGCTTCGAGCCGCCGGTGGGACTCATCCGCAGAGCCGATGCAAAATATATGAACGCAGAAGACCTGTACCTCAGGATGATGCACGAGGAAGAGGACAGAGATCCGGAGGACAAAAACGAAGATGAGCTTGTAATCATAGCAAAGCCTGAAGAGGAAAAGCTCCCGGACAAGACCCCGGGAAAGGAAAAGGGCGATAAGCGAAGGGACATTGACGAACCGGACCTTATTAAAGCCGTAACAGGCCTGGCGGATTTCATAGAGCCAAGCCGTCAGATAGACTACGACTGGTTCCCCGGGGATACAATCAGAGACGGAATGCTGAAGGAAAAGTTTAAGCCCTACCCCGTGCCTCACGCAGAAGTGCTCCTGGACACCAGCGCATCCATAGACGAGGATCTCTTAAGAGCCTTCGTCAGCGGCGTAAAGGGAATACTCCAGGATGACGCAGTGCTGAAGGTAGGCTGCTTTGACACGGAGTTTTACGGATTCCAGGAAGTGCGCAGCGACAAGGACATCAGAGAAATGGAGATAAAAGGCTCCGGCGGCACAAACTTTGAAACGGCCATAAAGGCCTTCACGGGAGACGCCGAAACCAAAATAATTTTTACAGACGGATATGCCGAAATGCCTCTGCAAAGATGCGACGCAATTTGGCTTGTATATAGCGATATACCAATTCACCCCCCAGGGGGACAAGTAATTTACGTAAAGAAACCGGAGGAATTAGAAACTTATGAAATCGATTTTCTTATCACATAATCAGGTGTTCGAAAGTGCACTACCCCTGTTCAGAAATCTGGGACAGACTTCATCTGCCACGGACCTGGTGCTTCTCACTGCCGCCGATGACGGATCGGCATTTAGCGATGGGAACATTGGCTACTACCTGGCCGAAGGGGAAGTGGTGGACAGATTCGGTCGGGACAAGGCCAGCACAGTGTGCGGCGTAAGACCGGTCTTCCTGCTTGAGTCCGGCGACGAGAAAAAGCTGCGCCACATAAAGGAAAGCGGCGACATCGCCACAGCCGAATTCGGCTTTTACCCCCAGGTCATACTGGACAAGTCCATGAGAGACATGGCGGAAAAGCAATATAAAGAAGGCTCCCTGACAAAGACAAAGCTAAGCTACACAATTTGCGGTGAAGAGGTGCCCGTATACAGACTGGGTGCCAAGCAGATCGTCCGCGTCCACGCCACAGATGAAGGGGCCTCGGGCTACGCCCAGCTCTCCGACGGCAGCGCCATTAGCGAAGGGGAAGGAGTATTCCTGGAAGTAAAGCCTGTCCGCTGGTATTTCGATGCTTCAAACAAGCTCCTCATAAGCGGAAAGGTCCTATTCACAGGTCTTGACCGGGAGCAGGCTGGAGCCTACATGAGCGGCAGCTTCCTTGATGAACTCACGGCGGAAGACGTGCAGGAAATATCCGCAGGGGCATCCTACAGAGTGGAAGAACACGACGAGCTGGAGCTCATGCGCGCCTTCGTTGAGGCGGACATTCCCGTATTCGTCCACGGCCTTACGGGAGACGGAAAGAGCGACCGCGTAAAAGAGCTTGACCCACAGGCTCTGGACATTGAACTTGTAAACGAGACACCGGAGACAATTAACGGCCGGGCAATATATAACGAAACTCAGGACAGAATCATAGACATAAAGCCTGTATGGCTCATTAAACTGGAAAAGCTCTGCGAAGACGGCAACATTCACGTGCTCTTCTTCGACGAGCTGACCAACGCAACGAAGCAGACCCAGTCGGTTATCTTTAAAATCGTACTGGAGAGAATAGTAAACAACAGATGGGAGCTTCCGAAGAATGCGAGAATCGTGGCTGCAGGTAACGACCGGGCAGAGTCTACCGTTGCCCATGACCTGGCAGAGCCTCTCTTCGGCAGATTCGCCCACATTTACATACAGACCACAATAGAAAACTGGATGCCATGGGCAGTGAAGAATACCATCAACCCATACGTTATGGAATTCCTGGCCAACAACGACCTTTACCTCAGGACGCCTTACACAGGCACGGAAGGTCATGCGGACCCCCGCCGCTGGGAAATGGTATCCAGAGTTTTAGACAGCTCAAACAATGACTTCTCACTGGTGGCGCCAATAGTTGGAAGGGAAACAGCAGAGGCCTTTATAAACTTCTTCCGCGCTCAGGAGGAGCTGGTGGGTCTGGCCAAGTATACCGACGAAGAAATTTCCCACCTTTCATCGGCGAGAAAATATCAGGTGGCACAGCAGTGTCTCTACGCCCACGCCGCCAAGCCGGATGAAGCCGAAGCTCTGGTTGCCAGACTCGGCGCCGAGTTCCTGGCATGGTTCAACTATGTTCTTGAAAGAAAGAGAAGAGCGAAAGGCGAAATATAATAGGGAGAAATTTGATTATGAAAATACTTATGATCAATCACTTTCCGCTGGAGGGTTCAGGCAGCGGAACCTATACGAAGAACCTGGCAGTGAGCCTGACCAAGAAGGGGCATGAGGTATGCATCATCATGCCGGAGAATGTGACTGACTATCCCAAGGTGGAGGGTGTCAGACTGCACCCGGTCTTCTTCACAGACGATGGGGTGGCTCAGGGGAAGGCGCCGGTGCCACCAGCCAAGGGAGCCCTGCCTTTTAATTTCCCATGCTTCACATCTCACCCCAGAAGCGTCACAACCTTTGAGGATCTTTCTGAAGAGGAACTTTCCCTGTATACAGAAGCATTTAAGAAAGCAATAGATGAAGAGTTTGAGAATCACAAACCCGATGTAGTTCACGGACAGCACGTATGGATCCTGCCGGCTCTTGCCGCAGACAGCCCTGCGCCCCTGGTGCTCACAGCCCACGGCACAGACCTTATGGGATATGACAAGTGGCCTTATCTTCGGGGCTTTGCGGATAAAGCAATGAAGGATTGCTCCGCCGTCATTTCAATTTCCAAGGACAACTGCGAGCTGCTGGAAAATATTTTCCCGGACTCAAAGGATAAAATAGTAATGATGAGAAACGGATTTAATTCTTCGGTGTTCTATCCGGATCCCCAGGATCCGGCAAAGGTCCTTTCGGAATATGGAGTGGACTACAGCGGAGAAAAAATCGTTTTCTTTGCAGGCAAGCTGGCAAACTTCAAGGGAGTGGACATACTCCTTGAGGCAGCCGCCCGCTACGAAAAGGAAGAGCCCAAGACAATTACTGTTCTGGCGGGAGACGGCGATGAGCGGGACAAGCTCTACGCCCTTCACAAGGAGCTGGGGCTTAAGACAGTTCACTTCCTGGGCAATGTGAATCAGGAGGCTCTTCGCAAACTATATAACATAGCTGATGTAAGCCTGGTGCCTTCGCGGAGGGAGCCCTTCGGCCTGGTGGCCATAGAGGCCATGGCCTGCGGCGCCCCTGTTATCGCCACAAACCAGGGCGGACTTCCCGACTTTGTAAATGATTCCGTCGGAAAGCTGGTACGCCCCGAAGACGCAGAGGACCTGGCAGAGGGAGTAATAGACGTGCTGACGAGGGATGTAGATAGAGCAGCCTGGCGGAAGGAAATTGCAGAGTATGCCGAGAGTAACTATTCCCAGGATGCTATAATAAGGGAGCTGGAGGAGCTATACACGGAGGTGTGCAAATGAGAAAAACTATGGTCATCCCCACATACTGGTGCCCGGGCGGCGGCGTAGAATGGAAGGAAGGCGACGGCGTCTTCGATCATCCCACTCCACTGGACAAGGAGGGAACTTTAGGCAGGACGCTTGAGAGCATGAAGATTCTCAAGGAAAGAGATTTTAAGCTGGTCATTTTAGTCTGCCCCACCACCGATGACATTGAAGACGAAGTGGTGGCAAAGGTTAAGAACATAATCGCCAAGGCCAAGGTCAGCGTGGAGACTTACATTTACACACCGAAGGATTTGCTGGACTCCCTTGAGATTCTTAAAGGAGCAGGAGTGTATGCCAAGGCATTCCCCCTTCTGGACCTTAAGCATTACTCAAACGTAAGAAACGTCTGCCTGCTGTGCGCCACAATTCTCGCATCAGAGGCAGTAATACTCATAGACGATGACGAGGTTTTCGAGATAGACGACTTTGTGCCCCGCAGCGTGGAATTCCTGGGCAAGCGTGTATACGGTGACATAGTCTACGGCGTTGCCGGCTACTACCTTAACAAGAATGACCGCTACTACGACGACGTAAAAAACGAAGCCTGGATGGCCTACTGGGATCGCTTCGGCGCCAAGGCCAGGGCCTTCGACAAGATCATAGGAAGCAATCCGAGAATAAAGAGGACGCCCTTCGTTTTCGGCGGAGCCATGATCATGCACAAGGAGCTGTTCCACACAGTGCCCTTCGACCCCATGGTCACAAGAGGGGAAGACATTGACTACCTTATTAACTCCAGAATGTACGGCTTCAATTTCTTCCTGGACAACACCCTTTCCATAAAGCATCTGCCGGAGCCAAAGAGCCATCCTCAGTGGAAGCGCATCAGAGAGGACATAATCAGATTCGTATATGAAAAGGCCAAGATAACCTCTCAGTACGAGACGGGGAATATGGTGAAAATATCCGCCGACGAATTCGATCCCTATCCGGGAGAATTCCTGAAGGAAGACCTGGAGGCGAAGATTTACAGAAGCAACATGATGCTGGCCATGGACTACATGTCTCAGGGTGACACGGAAGGTGCCAGGGAGGCCATGGAAAATATCCGCATAGGCAAGCAGGACGCCATTCCGGACTATCATCCATTCACCAGATACAGAGAGGCCCAGAAGCACTGGGCCCAGGTGGTTAAGACAGTTAAGGAAAACCGCTACGAGCTCCGTAAGCTCATGGAAAAGAACAACCTTACGTCCACTGAAATTGTCAGGGACGAATCCCACATTCGTAAGATCACAACAGGTGAGCTGGTCAAGGCTATCAGAAAGACGGAATTCTTCGAGTCCCTTACCGACGATGACTGCGTAAGACTGGCCGAGGTGTGCGAAGTTAAGACATTCTACGAAGGAGAGCAGGTCTTCGCCAGCGGCGATATAAACGACAGCGTAAACCTTATTCTCAAAGGCAAGGTAAGCCTGACCCTGCCCGGCGAGGACGAAACGGAAGTTGCAATCCTGGAAAAGGGCGGGCTTATCGGCGAGAGCTGTCTCGTTCATAAGGCCTTCCGGACAAACTGCACCGCGAGAGAATTTACGGAATTCCTTTCCCTGCCAAGGGAAAGGCTGGAGGCTCTGGTGGAAAAAGAGCCTGTTACAGGCAACAGAGTTATGAAGCTGTTCATCGGTGCCATGGCCACAAAGATATATCAGAGCAACAGAACCATAAGGGACCTGATGAGCTCAGGCAGAGGAGAGGTAGATGAGGGAGATTACGTATAATGGTTTTTGATATAGCCATAATAGTTATATTGATGCTATTCGGGGTATACGGATTCCGCAAGGGATTCCTCTTTACTCTGATTCATATGGTGGGCTGGGCGGTAGCCCTGGTGGGTGCCTATTTTGGTGTGACGGCTCTTGGGAACCTCCTTCGGGAAAAGACCGGATTTTACGAGTGGCTCCTCGAAGGCTATACCAGCCGGTTCACAGAGTCGGCCTCCAATCTGACAAACTCAGTGGACAGTCTGCCACAAGGCCTGTCAATGAGCATCAACGATATGGCCAGCTCCACAGCCAGCGGGGTAGCCCGCTCCTTTGCGAACCTGACCTACCTGGTAATACTTTTCGTAGGGCTGTTTTTACTTTGCAAAATAGTAATGTGGCTGGTGCTGCGCCTCTTCTCAAAGAATTACCGGGACGGCTTTACCGGTTTCTTCGACGGCTTCTTCGGAATGATATTCGGCCTGCTTAAAGGCATAATCTTCATACTGCTGCTCCTGGCACTCATAATGCCACTGGCGGACTTCTTCGCCCCGGACCTGGCAGTAGCCTTCGCCGGCCAGCTAAACGATTCCATGGTAGCCAAACCACTCTACGACAACAACATCCTGCTGATCCTGGCCGAAAACTTCTTCAGCAGCTCACTATAATCGAGCGTTTCACGGGGACAGGCTTTTTGTTTCGCCTGTCAGTCCCTGCGCCTGAGCAGCATCAATTCCAACATTTCCTCATCCACGGCAAAAATGTTGGAATCCGAGCCAGTAAAACCACCTCGTCCCCGCGCCTGAGCAGCATCAA
>DFGY01000111.1 GCA_002372505.1 Firmicutes bacterium UBA3738 | reverse complement strand
AGAAGCTGGCGGGAATAAAATAATTAGGACATAAAAAAATGACTAGGTTTGACATCATATGCGATGTCATTTATAATGAATGCAGGAGGAATTGTATGTCGCAATTTGAGAAACTGATTTTGCGAATAAAAAATTTAGATAAAGAGTTGCAGTTTAAAGAAGTTAAAAAGGTTCTTGAGTTTTACGGTTATGAAATGCACATGCCCAAAGGTGGAGGAAGCCACAGAACGTTTCGCAAACCGGGAAAAAATCCAATAACCGTACCGCAACACGAACCAATAAAACGAGTTTATGTGTTACTGGTAAAAGAAGCGATCGAAAGTGAGGAACATGATGAATAAGACGTTGGAATATTATCTTTCGTTGCCATATCGTTTGGAAATTATTCCGGATACCGTTGACGGGGGATATGGCGCCTGCTACCCGGAGTTGCCTGGTTGTGTGACCTGTGCTGATACGCTTGAAGAAGTGATAAAAAATGCAGAGGACGCCAAGAGGGAATGGCTGCTTGCCTGTTTAGAAGATAATATTGATATTCCGGAACCTACAAGCGCATTGCAATACTCTGGTAATTTTAAATTGCGTATGCCAAAAAGTTTGCATGAATCGCTGGCGCTTCATCCGTATGTTTTGAGTGATGAAGCCTGGGCTGTGACGCGCAAAGGTCAGGATTCCAGAAACCGCATGGATCTGCTTTTCGAATTTCTCGGTTTGACACCTGTTATCGTGCAGGAAGGATTATAAAGTGGCAGAAGCTTATGTCAGCCCTTCCTCCGGCACCTCATACAGATACCGGGCTGCGTGTTGATGCGTCAGGCTGTGAGGCAGTGATGATTATCCTTGACATTTCTTGCAATTTCTGTTAAAGTACATTTATGATGCATATACAACAAAAGAGGTGATTACATGTGGAACCCTGAGGAATGTTTTTGCATGCGTTTGAAGCGTGCTTCTGAAAAGCTGTTGAAGCTTTACACGCAGACGATAGCCCCGGCCGGAGTGACTCCTGTGCAGTATTTGATTTTACTACGCATCCATGAGCTCCAGAGTGGATCCTTACGGGAAATTGCAGATGCCATGGGTGTGGATCGTTCTACCTTAGCCCGGACGATCAGGCCCCTTGAAAAAAATGGCCTTGTCAAGGACAATAAGCCTGTGGGTGCCCGTAATGGTGTCCTTGTTCTTACCTATGAAGGGGAAGAGGTATTCCGTAACGCTCAGGCTCTTTGGAATGAGGCACAGGATATTGTGGCTGCCCGCTTAGGCGAAGAAGGGGTAGATAAGTATTCAGAGTTTTTGAAGACCGTCACAGCTGGTTGAAGTTTTTTACATTATTTGATGTATATACAATAAAAAGGAGAGAAACAGATGTTAGAAAAAGAAATTCAAATTGGTCATTTAATTCTTCGGAACCGCCTGGTGATGGCACCCGTGGATTTCGAACTTTCCGATCTGGGGACAGTTTCTGCCCGGGAGCTTGCCTATTACGATGCCCGTACTGCGTCCGGAGATATAGGGCTGGTGGTGGCAGAACACGCCTATGTGCACCCTAATGGCCGGGCGGTGACGAACCAGTTGTCCATAGCCAAAGACGCCGATGTACCAGGGCTCACTCAGTTAGTGGATTTGGTCCATGGGAACAAAACTCCCATCTTTCTGCAGCTGTCCCATGGGGGCGCGCGGATTATGTGTTCCAATGTTTCCGTGGAAGGCATCAGCCCCAGCGGCTTGCCTACGCCCATGCCCGGAGCCGGCAAAGGGGAGCCCATCAAAACCCATGCTATGAGCCTTGAGGAGATCGCTGAGCTTAAAGAAGAATTTGTTCAGGCAGCTTTGCGGGCCAAAGCAGCAGGGGCCGATGGGATTGAGCTGCATATGGCTCATGGGTACCTGCTGGATCAGTTTTATTCGCCGCTTACCAACCAACGGACGGACCAATATGGTGGTCCTGTAGAAAACCGGGTGCGGGTGGTGACAGAGCTGCTGCGTCTGTTACGGGAAAACGTAGGGGACGAAATGGTGCTGGGGGTCCGTCTGGGGGCCTGCGATTACCTGCCCGGGGGAAATACGTTGGCAGACGGGGCAAAGGCCGCGGCGCTTTTAGCGCAGGCCGGGGCCCAATACATTAGCGTTTCCGGCGGACAATGCGGTGCCCAACATCCCCAAAATACGGGCGTGGGGTTCTTTAAGGAGGCAGCTGAGGCCATTAAACAAGTGGTCCAGGTACCTGTACTGCTCACTGGGGGCGTGAAGACCCGCACTGATGCAGAAAGCCTGCTGGCTGCAGGTGCTGCCGACATGGTCGGCGTGGCCCGTGCCTTGATTCAAAATCCCAACTGGGCAAACGAAGCCTTCGCAGAATAAGTATAAACCTAAAGAAATGAGAAAAGAGGAGAACGGTATGAAAAAGAAAATTATGGCTTCTATGGCAGCGGCAGTGATCGCATTTTCCATGAATCCCTTTATGGGAGCAGCAGTAGCCGGAGCGGCACAGATTTCTGCGCCGGCCAACGCGGTGAAGATGCAGCAGACTCAGGTTCCCGGGTATTACCGGCTGATGGTGGGAAAGTATGAAGTAACGGCTTTGCTTGACGGCATCGGCAGGCTGCCCACGTCTCTGCTGGAAAACCACACTGACTTTACCAAAGCCCAGTTGGATGCTATGATCGACGGGGAATTGGCACCTCGGGACAAAGATGGGGTGATGATCGGCGCTATCAACGCGTACCTGGTGAATACTGGAGATCATCTGATCCTCATTGACGCGGGCAAAGGAGAAGGAGTAGCACCCATCTATACCGATAAGCTGGGCCGTCTGGTGGACAGCCTGAAGGCCTCCGGCTATAAGCCGGAACAAGTGGATGCCGTGGTATTCACCCATCTGCATTCTGACCACATTATGGGGATCACCCATGAAGGCAAGCGGGTCTTCAAGAATGCCACCCTCTATTTACAAAAGAAGGATAAGGCATTCTGGGTGGATGCGCCCATTGAAACACTGCCGGAACCGGCCCGGCCCTTTGCCAAAGATGCTCATTATACGATGCAGCCCTATGTGGATGCTGGGAAAATCAAGGTGTACACATCTGGGGATACACTCTTTGGAGAAGTGCAGTCCGTGCCTCTGCCGGGGCATACCCCGGGCCATACAGGCTTCCTCTTCAGCTCCCAGGGAGAAAAGATCCTGTTTTGGGGTGACGTAATGCATAATGTGGCCGTCCAGATGCAGCATCCGGAAGTGGCCATTGATTTCGACAGTGACGATGCTGCTGCTCGGACAACCCGCCTGGCCCTGATGAAGAAGCTGGCCGCCAATAAGACGATTGTAGCCGGCGCCCACATCCCCTTCCCCGGCCTGGGCCGCCTTCTGCAGGAAGGAGAAGGTTATCGCTGGGTACCGGTGCAGTATACGGTCTTTGATCAGCATTAAGGGGAACCGTATGTTATACTCTTCGTTTACGCCCGTGCGGAGCACATCGGCCCAGGGGATTTCGGCCCCAGCCAGTTCGACCCAAGCTAGTATAGGAATTCACAAATAACTTTCTGTTTGCACTAACCCGTAGGGGCGTGCCAGAGCGCAGCGGCGGCCCGCCCGGAAGAGGTATAAGTGAAAGTTAATTATAATCTTCTGTACTAGTTCGCCCCAAGTCATTCTACGTATGCACGTATGCACGGAAACACGGACAGCCGACATACGACGACCGACATACGACGACCGACGGACGACGACCGACGGACGACAGAGGAACCACGCTGCGCGTGGAACGTATGCAAGGAACAAAGAAAAATGTGGCACAAGGTCCCTTATCCTCTTGAACATTCCCTTATTTTACAGTAATATTTAAGGGAAAGGAGGCACGACTAAGGGAATGCGTGACTTTAATTACTCGAAAATCGCCCAAATGAAATGGGATAGCGAAATTTTAAGCTATATTGCTGCTATCTATAAAGAAGCCGGCAAGCAGGAACTCTACCTGAAGCAGCGTCCGGAAGAGCTGGATAAGCTTGTAGAAATCGCAAAAATCCAAAGTACGGAATCCTCCAACGCCATCGAAGGAATCGTCACTACAAGTACGCGGATCCGGCAGCTGGTGGAGGAAAAAACGACACCTAAAAATCGGGATGAACAGGAAATCGCCGGCTATCGGGATGTGCTCAGCCTGATTCATGAAAACTTTGACGTTCTCCCATTGACGCAGAACTATATCCTTCAATTGCACAAAATCATGTACAGCCACATGAACAATCCCATCGAGGATGCTAGGCAGGTGATCTGTGACAACGGAGACCTTCTAGCCAAACGAGATGCCATGCAGAAGGAAATCGGCATCCTGGTGGAAATGGCCCAGAATGCTGTGGAACGGAATGCACGGGTGGCGCAGAACCAGGAAGAGTACCAAAAACAGTATGATGACATCATCAGCCGCTATGATGCAACGAAAATTGAGTACGAACAACTGTGTGAGAAGATTGAAAACCGCCAGGATCGGAATGAGCAGCTTGGACGGTTCATTCAGGAACTGAAAGGTCGGAAGAACCTGCTCACCGAATTTGACCATTCACTCTGGTGTGCCCTGGTCGATAAAATGATAGTAAAAGATAAAGAGAATGTAACCGTGGTCTTTCAAGACGGGACGGAAATCAAGGCATAAATAGAAACCGCTTTGCAGAAATGCAGAGCGGTTTTTTCTTTGTCCGAAACACCAGGCATGTCGATTTTAACAGCAATTGCAGGGGGCTTCTGGGGTGCACTTCACTTTGCACCCCAGGGTGCATCGTTCAAGAATTTAAGGTAATAATCGTGTAATTGTATCAAATGTTGTAAGGCAACCGAGCGGAGTTTTGGAAAAGGGTATTATTTTAATTAAAATCTTTGAAGTATCGTCGCAGAATTCGTATGAGAGTATTGCGTATATCCATTTTCCCGTCTGTCAGGCACCATTCAAAAACACAACCCTTGACGATCGTGCAGACATCCATGCATATTTCATGGATGTCTGCATTTTTTATTATAATTCCATGCTCGCAGGCAAGACGAACTTCGGTTTCGCTGCGGGCCATGACCGTGCCTTTGGGAAAAGCGCCTTCCACTTCTCCCATGTAAGCAGACAGGGAACGGTTGCCGGTGGAGTAGAAACTTTTCATAAAGTCCGGTCCCAACTCCATATACCGGTCGATCAGATGCATGTACAGTTCTGCGATACGTTCTGCGATCTGTTCCGGCGAAGCCTGCAGCTTGCATTTTTCAAATGAAATCTCCCGCAGGAAATACATCAGCAGGTCGTCCTTGTTTTTAAAATGATAATAAAAAGTTCCTGTGCCAATGTCTGCTTCCCGGCACACATTGCGGACGGTAATGAAATCCGCGCCTTTCTTACTGATCAGTTTTACGGCTGCGTTAATGATAAGCTGCTTGCTTTCCTCTTTTTCCGCTGCAGTCTGTTTAGTTGGCCTTCCGCTTTTCCCTGGCATAATGTCCTCCCTGACTTTATAGAACTCGTTCGATTTCTATTGACAGTATACCGCACTTGCTGTATAATTGCAAATATAAAATAGAGCATGTTCTATTAAGAACAGAAAAGGGGAGATAACTTATGAAAATTACGTATTGGTCTGATTATGCATGCCCGTATTGCTATATTGGGGAAGCTCGGTTGAAAAAAGCTATCGCTGATGTTCCGGAACTGGAGGATACCGAACTGGAGATGAAAGCGTTCCAGCTGGATCCCTCTGCAGGGACTCACGCGACGGAAGATACCCAGACACGGTTTGCCCATAAATACGGGATATCTTTTGCAGATGCCGGACGGCAAATTGAATCTATTTCACAGATGGGAAAAGGGGAAGGGCTGGATTTTCGCTATGCCACTACACGGTTCACGAATACCATGGATGCCCACCGCCTGACAAAACTGGCCCAAAGCAAAGGCGATTCGGAAATGGCAGAAAAAGTAATCGAAGCGTTGTTTAAGGCCTATTTTACGGATAATCGGGAACTGGCAGACACGGAACTGCTACAGCAAATAGGGGAACAATGCGGGTTAGACGGATCTGAGGTCAGAGATGTTTTAAACTCGGATCGGTTTCGCGATGAAGTAATATTGGACGAACGGGAAGCAGCCCGTTACGGTATTCGTGCGGTTCCTTTTTTTGTAGTCGGCAAGTATGGAATTCCAGGCGCCTTAAGTGTAGAAGATATGAAACGCGCGCTTCGTAAGGCGCTGGAAGAACAAAGGGGAAAAAAGCAGGTGCAGGGAATGACCTGTGGGCCGGATGGATGCAGAATCGGGTGAAGGTATGATTACTGAAGTTCAAGTGGAAGGATATTTTGCGGAAAACAGTTTCTTTTATATTGACGATGCCACTAAGCACGGATTTCTAATTGATCCCGGCGCAGAGGCGGAACGACTACTGGCCATTATAAAAGATAACAATTGGAGAATAGAAAAAATTCTGCTTACCCATGGGCATTTCGATCACACGGGGGCTGTGGAGGAAATCAGAAACGCCCTTGCCGTTCCGGTATATGCGTTTGCAACCGCTGATGCGTACCTGCTTGATCCGTTTAAGAATTTATCGGCTCTTTGTGGTTCGCCGATTGTAGTTTCCAATGCAATTCATTTTGTGGACGGGGAAATCATTTCCTTACGTTCAAATTCGTCCTTTGGGTTGCAGGTAATCTACACACCAGGCCATACGACAGATTCTGTGGTCTTTTACGCGGAAAAGTCGCAGGCTGCGTTTGTCGGCGACACTATTTTTAAAGGCAGTATTGGGAATTACCATTTCCCCGGCGGAAACTTGCGGGATCTCAGGTGCAGCATTACAGAAAAGATATTTACACTTCCTGATGGGACGACCCTTTATTCCGGGCACTCGGAACCGACTACCGTTGGTGCGGAGAAACGAAGATACGGATTTTAAACGGAATTATTAATATTAACTGTTTATATATTTTCGAAAACAAAACTCACCGCACAGGACGTGGCAACATTTAAAGCGCAGTACCCGCAATTTTTTCACAAAAAATTCATATCCACCGTTTCCAATTTCTTGCCAAGAAAACCATTTCGACTTACAATAAAAATTAAGGAGATGCCGGAAGATTTTGCAATTCGGGAATTCTTGATTACGAACAGGGCGGAGGTGAGAAGAATGCTGCTGACGGAATACGACGAGGAAAAAGTGTTAGCACAGGAACGGAAAGAAGCGGAAATACGTACAGAAAACAAAGTTCGTGAAGCGGTTGCGACGGACATGATACGGGATGGTGAATCGCTTGCAAAAATTAAAAAGTACAGCAAACTTCCGGAAGCCGCCATTCGTAAGCTCGCCGAGTCTATGGGCGTGGCAGTACTGTAAAAATTAAAACAACTCCCTGTTCAGGATGAAACATTCCGGCAGGGAGTTATTCATTTGCGATTCATTAAAGCGAAAATTTAACATAGAAAAAAATCCAAAACCCCTGCAACCTGCACTACGACCGAGCAGACAGGGGTTCATTTTTTGCCTTTGCGAGAGAGTACTTTTGGACGCAAAAAATTTTAAAATTTAGATAGTGGGATATTTATATGCAAAAGTAACACTGTGCTCAACCCGCCAAAAAACTTAAACTTTAAAGGAAAAAGTTATTGCAACAAAAATCTTTCTTTCAAGAAATGGAAATGTCAAGATTTGTTTAGTCGGTAAAGGAATAAAAACCTTTACGTAGAATATTAATAGCATAACTATAGTAAATAATTGCAAAGAATGCCGGAGAGAAAAAATGAGACTGATATCTATCACATGCCCTAACTGCGGGGCAAAGCTGCAGGCCACACCGAACGCAAAAATGCTGACCTGCGATTACTGCAATTGCGATGTTATGGTTGATGATGAAGTGAAAAAGTTCCGCCTGCAGGATGCAGAGCAGGCCGCGTATGAATTTGAATTGGGGCGGCGGCGAGCCCTGAAAGAATTGAAAGAAGATGCAGGAATACCGGAGAAAAAATAGGGTGGCGGTGTTATGGGAAATAATCTTGGCAAACCTATATCAACAAACAGAGTGGATTTTCCACCGCCGGACTTTAGCGACCCCGGCATGATACCCGATCCCCACACATGCATGGCAAAGGTAGAAGAAAACGAAGAACTGGCAGCGCAGGCGCGGGCCTGCGGCAGGGACGACCTGACCGAACAGTATGAAAGCGTGGCCGCCCGCTGGCGCTATTTGTACGAAGAAGCGGAAGACGAAGAGATGGAATGGTGAAGACACTTCCAGCGGGTCAACCTGTTTGACATGTGTTACTACAGCATT
>DFGY01000024.1 GCA_002372505.1 Firmicutes bacterium UBA3738 | reverse complement strand
AGTGATGTCTTACCGTGGTCAACGTGACCCATTACAGTAATTATCGGCGGTCTCGGTTTCAGATCGGCTTCGCGATCCTCGAAAGTTTCCAGACCTTCTTCCTCTTCTTCTTCTTGAACGTTTCCTATGACTACCTGTATACCCAGCTCGTCTGCAAGGGTTGCAACGGTAACATCGTCAATGTTCTGGTTCTGGTTAGCAACTACGCCCATTTTAAGCAGGGTCATAATAACCGTGGATATGGATACTCCTACCTGCTCGCAGAATCCGGCAATGGTAATGGGAACGTTTACTACCTTTGTTCCTACGGGCAGTATTTCTTCTTCTACTACCGGTTCCGGATCCGGCTTTGGCTTAATGTGCTTTTTCTTCGCCTTCTTTTCAAGGGAGCGAGGCTCTCTCTTCTGATTCTGGCCGCCTCTCTCCATTTTGTCGAATTTATTTCTTTCTTTATCCTTGTCCTTGTCCTTATGCTTCTTTGGAGCAGCGCCCTTCTTAACCTTTTCTGCGGCCTGAGGCTCTGCCTCTTTTACCGGCTTTGGACAGGACTTTTTAGGTTCTTCTTTTTTCGGCTCTTCCTTTTTCGGCTCAGCTCTCTTAATAACCTTAATCTCCTGTACAGGTCTCTTGTCAGGATTCTTGTTTTTCTTAACTTCGGGAGCTTTCTTTTCGGTTGCCTTCTTCTCAGCTGCCTTTTCGGGAGTCTTGGCTGTCTCCGGCGTTTTAGCTGCCTCTGAAGCTTTTGGAGTTTCCTTGGCTTGCTTAGCCTCTTCGGCTTCGGCACGCTTTACAACATCTGCCTTTTTAGGTACGGGCTTACCCTGTGGTGCCTTGCTCTGAGCCTTTGGTACCGGCTTTCCTATGGGAGCCTTCTTCGTAATTCCCACTTCTTCCTTTGCAGCTTGGGCTGTAGATGCTGCCTTTGTTTTCTTCACTTTAACATCAGACACATCTCCCAGCTTGGCTGCCTTTACCGTTACCTTTGGTTCTCCTGATTTATCATCGTCGCTTTTCTTTGATTTTACTTTTACTATCTTTGTTTCTGCATCCTTTTTGCTTTTGGATATAAAGATATTTCTTAGTGTTGTTGCATCAATGTCAGTTAAGTTACTCTGAGCTGCTTTGACCACAATGCCCATGGCATTGGCTTTTTCGACTACTTCCTTACTGGTCACTCCCAGCTCTTTTGCCAGTTCGCTTACCTTCATTGTCACACCTCCTTTTCCAAATCGATTTCTTTTATGATTGCGTCCGCAAGTCCTGCGTCCGTTATTCCGAATATATTTCTAACCGGCATGCCGCAGGCCTTGGATAATTCCTCGGCATGTCCGTATACTCTGAATTTAATGTTTTCCTTCTTTGCGAAGCCGGATATTTTATCTATGGTTCCTTCTGCAGTATCGGCGGCAATGAGAATTAACTTTGTCTTCCTTGCCACTGCCGGCAGTGTACACGTTCCGGCGCCTACTGCCAGATTACCCGACTTCTTCGCAAAGCCAATGTAGCTAAACACTTTCTTTTTCATAGGCTGTCAATTCTTCAAATAACGCACTGATTTCTTCGTTATCTATGTTTTTCTTCAGGCTGCGTTTTATACCGTTTTTCTTCTGCGCCAGAGCTATGCACTCTTTATTCGGGCAGACGTACACGCCTCTTCCGTTCATCTTACCTGTCACGTCCAGCCTTAAACCTTCTTCTGTGTCGACTATTCTGATAAGATCCTTTTTATCTTTTGAGACGTTGCAGCCTACACATGTGCGCTGGGGAGCACGCTTAGTCTTCGTCATCGGCTTCCTCTTCTTTTTCGTCGTCGTCGTCATCATCGTCGTCGTCGTCCGACTCTTCCTCCTCCGAAGCTTCTTCTACTTCTTCGTTTTCAACTTCTTCTGCTTCGACTTCTTCTGTTTCAACCTCTTCTACTTCGAATTCTTCCTCAAGCTCTTCGGCTTCCTCGCTCTGGGAGTGACTCTTAATGTCTATCTTCCAACCGCAGAGTCTTGCAGCCAGTCTTACGTTCTGTCCGGACTTACCGATGGCCAGTGACAGCTGGTGGTCAGGTACGATGACTCTTGCCATTTTCTCTTCTTCGTCTACGACTACTTCTTCAACATTAGCCGGTGACAAAACGTTTGTTATGAGTTCATATGGGTCGTCGCTCCATGTAATGATGTCAATTTTTTCGTTAAAGAGTTCATCTACCACTGCCTGGACTCTTCCGCCTCTGGCTCCTACACATGCACCGACGGGATCGATGTTTTCGTCTGCTGTGTATACGGCAATTTTCGTTCTTGAGCCGGGCTCACGGGCTATGTTCTTAATTTCTACCAGACCTTCTTCTATTTCAGGCACTTCCATTTCAAAGAGCTTTCTTACCAGATCCTTATGGGTTCTTGACAGGAATACCTGTGGTCCCTTTGTGGTTCTCTTTACATCCAGAATGAACACCTTGATTCTGTCGTTAACGTTAAAGTGTTCTCCCGGCACCTGTTCCTTTTCCTTGAGAATACCTTCTGCTCTGCCGATGTTTACGTATATTGTGTCTCTCTGTATTCTCTGAACCTTACCTGTGAGAACTTCGCCGATTTTATCGGAGAAGTCTTCGTAAATCATGTTGCGCTCAGCTTCCTTAAAACGCTGCTGTGTTACCTGGCGGGCTGACTGAGCTGCTATTCTTCCAAATTCAGCCGGCTCTATTTCGAAGTCTATGTAATCGCCGATTTCATATTCGGGATCGATTTCCTGTGCTTCCTCCAGGGATATTTCCGTATCCTCGTTTTCAACCTCTTCCACAACGTCCCTTCTCAAGTATACGTTCATGGTCTCATTTTCACGGTCGATTTCAACACGTACGTTCTGGTCGGATCCATAGCTCTTTTTGTAGGCTGACAGGAGCGCTGCCTCTATTGCTCCTGTTACGCTTTCCTGAGGTATCCCCTTTTCTTCAGCTATCTGATCCAGAGCTTCAAAAAATTCCTTGTTCATTTTTTCCTCCTGTTAAAAAACCACTGTCAGTCTAGTTTTCGATATTTCATTTAACGGTAATTCGATTTGCTCTCCATTTGTTTCAATGCTCAGTTTTTCTTCATCGTAGGAGATGAGCTTACCTGTTAAAGTTTTATCTCCGTTAACAGCCTTGTACAGATGAATGTCCACGTCGCTTCCGATGAACATGCGGTAGTGCTCAGGCGTGTAAAGCTCCCTGTCTATGCCCGGAGATGAGACCACGAGATAGTAATTTCTCTCAATAGGGTCGCACTCGTCCAGTTTGTCCGATAAATACCTGCTGATAGTCTCGCAGTCGGAAGTGCTCATTGGTCCTTCATTCTTGTCTATGTAAATCCTGAGGAACCAGTCTCTGCCTTCCTTTACGAACTCACTGTGATAAAGGCTGTATCCATTATCGGGCAAGTAATCCGCAAGTATGTCCCGGGCGATATCGGTTATTCTTCTTTTCGCCATTGCTTTACACTCCATACAATATATAAGAGCGGGCTGAAGGCCCACTCTCAACTGTAACTTCTACGGTAGTTAACATATCACAAAATCCTTAGTATTGCAATACTTTTCCCATATTTCTATTCGTATATTTCTTTAATTTCTCCCCGGGTGAATGCTTTGTTCAGTTCCCGGAGCTCCTGGATTTCTTTCTTGAGTACTTCACCATGCTCCGTGTCCGATACCGTAACCCTCTTGGGGAGCACCCTTACTGTCTTAATTACAGGAGGCGTGAACTCCTGGGTGCCGTCTTCCTGAAGGGGGCTGTAGGGCTTGTGCTCAGCCAGAGCCATGAGCCTGGAGTTGTAAATAAAGGTGTATCCGGCTATACCTGTTGTCTTCTGATACGCCTTTGATATTCCGCCGTCTATTACGAAAAGCTTGCCCTCACCCTTTATGGGACTTTCGCCGTCCTTGATTTTTACAGGCACGTGTCCGTTTAATATTCTGCCTGAGTCTATATCCAGACCGAACTCTCTGAGAATTGTTTCGCAGTGTTTTCTCTCCTTTATCAGGGAATAATAAGGCACTGTATTTTCCTTGTGAGTAGCCTTGTCTGCAATGAAGAGACGTTCAAATGTAGTCATCTGATCCTTACCGAAGAGAGGCGATTTTGGTCCCAGCCACAGGTACCACACAAGGTCTCCCGGGTATCCACTTTCCTCAAGGTCATCTGAGCGGTAGTAGGCTGCCCTGATCTGCTGATCCAGATAATCCATGTAGCTCTTGCCGCTGAAAGTCTTGCCGTTGATATTCACCTTTGTAAATGAACCGTCCTCTTCCATAGGTATGCATCCATGGTAGAACAGGTTGCCGTTTGAGATCTTATAAAGTGATCCGTGGGAGAACATGAATCTGATGTGGGTCTGTAGCTCTTTACTCCTGCGGATTGAAGCCTCAAGAGCCCTCATCAGCTGCTCTTCACCCTCAGAAAGCTTGTAGGGATCGCTTGGGTCAACTGTGGGGAAATTCTTGTCCCTCAGTTCATAGACCTGACCTTTAATGGACACTGTACCGGTCTTATAGTCAACCTTGTCCAGAAGGAGTCTGTTATCAAGCTCGTATTCAGGATGAGCCTTTATGCGCTGCCCTTCGATTTTGAACTGGCAGATTGCGATTGCCTTGTGCATTCTTGCAGCCAGCATTTCATCCACCGGGTCAAACTTGTTTTCGTCCAGGACTTTTGGCTTGAAGAATTCACAGGGGTCGTCGCCGTAAACGTCCTGGGCAAAGGTGGCCAGGGCTCTGAGATTTATTCCGTAGCCAATTTCCAGCATGTCGAAGTTGTTGTAGCTGATATTCATTCTCAGCATATTGGCTATGCTGGCCCAGTGACCTGCCGCTGCTGCCATCCATACCACGTCGTGATTGCCCCACTGAAAGTCTACATCGTGGAAGTTCATGAGATAATCCATAATGTCATCGGGGTGGGCGCCTCTGTCAAATACGTCGCCGATTATATGGAGCTTGTCCACTGCCAGCATGCTGATGGTTTCGCTCATTTCACAGATGAATTCCTCTGTCATTCCGCTGTCAACAATTGACTGAAGGATTTCATCGTAGTAATGGGTTCTGTTTTCTTCATCGTCGGCGTGGAGCAGCTCGTCCATGGCATAGCCAAAGTATTTCGGAAGAGCTTTTCTTACTTTTGAACGGGTGTACTTTGTGGATACAGCCTTGCAAACCTGAAGGAGTCTGAATATGGCTATGTAGCACCATCTGTCGAAATCTTCTTCAGACTTCTTGCGCCTTTTTATTTCTGCCTCCGGATTATAGATGAGAGCTGCAAGTTCATCTCTTTCTACGTCGCTAAGCTCATCATCATAGATTTCATCGATTTTTGCCTTAATGACTCCCGAGGCACTCTTTATCATGTGTATGAAGGCTTCGTGCTCACCGTGGAGATCGCTTAAGAAATACTCCGTACCCTTTGGCAGGGCCAGTATGGCTCTTAAGTTTATTATTTCAGCAGTGGCTGCCATTTTATTGGGAAATTTTTCCGAAAGCAGTTCTAAAAAATTCTTGTCCATTTTGCACCTTTTTTGTTTGCACCTTTCCTGTTTTATCTCTCATACAAGTTTCCGCCCTTACTGTCTATGGCGACAATAAGGGGCATATCTTTAACTATAAGCTTCCTTACCGCTTCGGTTCCAAGATCGTCAAAAGCGATCAGTTCGGAAGAAACGATACTTGTAGACATAAGGGCACCTGCTCCTCCAATGGCTGCAAAGTAAACAGCCCCGTTTCTCTTCATTGCCTCTATAACGGACTCAGATCTGGGTCCCTTTCCTATCATTACTTTAAGACCGTGGTCCAGGAGAGCCGGGGCATAGGCATCCATTCTATAGCTGGTGGTGGGACCGGCTGAGCCGATTACACATCCCGGGTGAGCCGGTGACGGGCCTACGTAATAAATTCCTGCGTCCGTCAGGTCAAAGGGCAGCTCTCCGCCCTTTGCCAGCATTTCTATAAGTCTTTTGTGAGCCTGGTCTCTTGCAGTGTAAATAATGCCTGAAATGTTGACCTTATCTCCCGCCTTAAGACCGGCAAGTTTTTCTTTTGTAAATGGTGAATCTATTTTAATCATATCGTTACGCTTTTATGTCTCTGTACGTGGCAGTTAATGTTAACGGCGACCGGCATCCCGGCAATGTGAGTAGGTGCAGTAAGAATCTTTACGGCGAGAGCCGTGGTTTTACCGCCGAACCCCTGAGGGCCGATGTCCAGTTCGTTTATTCTTTCCAGCAGCTCATCCTCCATTTCCGCATATGCGGGATCCTCGTTCCTCTCATCCAGAGGCAGGAGCAGAGCCTTTTTGGCCAGAAGGGCTACTCCGTCAAAGGTGCTGCCGATACCTACTCCCACAACTATTGGCGGACAAGGATTTCCTCCGGCATTCTTTACTGTTTCAACAATAAAAGTCTTAGCACCTTCAATGCCCGCTGCCGGCGGGAACATTTTAATGCTGCTCATGTTTTCAGAGCCGAATCCTTTTGGAGCCACTGTGATTTTTATATTCTCCCCCGGGACTATGTCCATGACTATATGAGCCGGAGTATTGTCCTGGGTATTGATTCTTGTAAAGGGGTCGGCCACTACGGATTTACGAAGATATCCTTCCTCGTATCCCCTTCTCACTCCTTCATTAATAGCCTCTCTCAGGTCTCCGCCCGTTAGATGCACATCCTGACCTATGTCAATGAACACACAGGCCAGACCTGTATCCTGGCACAGGGGAATGTTCTTTTCCGCCGCCAGTTCAATATTATCTTCAATCATGCCGAGTATGTCCGCCGCCAGACCGGAATTGTCGGAATCCATGGCTTCCCGGATTTCCTTTAGCCTGCAATCGTGAATGCAGCTTTTCACATCCCGGGATAAGTCGTAATTGGTATCTATAGCCAGCCTGGCCACTGCCTCGGTTATTAATTTTACATCAACTTCTCTCATCATTACCTCCACAGAGTATTATAACAGAAATACATGCTTCGTACTACAAAATAAAAATCCCGCCTATATCCGGGATCTTTACTGTCTAAGATTATCTTGGAGGATGCTCATTTCGTTGAGCGGTTAGTTCTTTCTAACTGACGTTAGTGTACACTAACTATTTCCTTTTGTCAAGGAAAAAACGCATATTTTTTTATGCGTTTTCTACTTTTTTTATTATGCCTCCAAGAGCGGTGATTTTTTCAACGAAATTCTCATATCCTCGCTCTATGTGATAAATCTGATCCACTTCCGTAACGCCCTTGGCTACAAGACCTGCCAGTACCACTGCGGCTCCTGCTCTAAGGTCCGTGGCATCCACCTTGGCGCCTTTCAGCTCGGCCTTGCCGTTTATTATTGCGCATCTGTCCTTTACGGTTATGTCAGCGCCCATTCGCTTCAGCTCCTTGACGTGCATATACCTGTTTTCAAAGACAGTTTCTATAACAGCGCTTCTTCCCTCTACTGTAGTGAGGAGGGCCATAAACGGAGACTGAATGTCCGTGGGGAATCCCGGATAAGGAAGAGTCTTAATATCCGTTGATTTTAAATCCTTTCCTTCCGCATCTACTATGACTCCTTCATCGGTCGCGTATATTTCACAGCCGCATTCACGGAGTTTTGCAATAATGGGTTTAACATGGTCGGGCAGCATATTCTTAATGAGAATAGTTCCCCTTGTAATGGCTGCGGCTACCATGAAGGTGCCCGCCTCGATACGGTCGGGTATAACTACATGGTTGGCACCTTTTAATTCTTTGACCCCTTCTATTTTAATGGTGTCCGTTCCTGCGCCCTTTATGCGAGCTCCCATCTTATTGAGGAAATTGCACAAATCAACAATCTCCGGTTCCTGAGCCGCATTTTCAAGAAGAGTCGTCCCTGTTGCCAGGGAAGCTGCCATTATAATATTCTCCGTAGCTCCAACGCTGGGAAAATCCAGATAAATATCCGCTCCGTAAAGGCCGTCGGTCTTACTTGTGACAAGACCCTCGTCGCTAACGTCAATTTCCGCACCCAGAGCCTTGAGGCCTTTAAAGTGGAGCTCAACAGGTCTGTCCCCTATTGCGCATCCGCCGGGAAGATGAATCTGAGCCTTGCCCGTTCTTGCAAGCAAAGGTCCCATGACTACCATGGATGCTCTCATTTTCATTACGAGATCGTCCGGTGCCACCGATGACTCTATTATGCCGGCATTTATAGTTGCCGTGTTTTCCTCAATGTTTCTTTGAACCTTTACACCCAAAGATTCTATAAGCTCGCACATTATGTCTACATCTTTTAATCCCGGTACATCCTCCAGCTGGCACTCCTCACTGCTGAGAATTGATGCCGCAAGAATAGGAAGCACGGAATTTTTAGAGCCGCTTATTTCCACAATGCCGTGCAGCGGTCCACTGTTTTGCACTAAATATTTCGTCATTTTTATTACAGATTCTTAAGTTCGTCAATGCAAGAACTGCAAACGTTCTTTCCCTTTATTGTTACAACATCCTTTGCGTTACCGCAGAATACACATGCCGGCTCATATTTCTTAAGCATAATGTATTCTTCATCAACGAATATTTCCAGAGGATCCTTAATTTCAATATTAAGTGTACGTCTCAATTCGATTGGTAAAACTATTCTTCCCAGCTCATCGACTTTTCTAACTATACCAGTTGCCTTCATTTTTCTTCTCCTTCCAGATTAAACTTTTTCAAATTAAACTTTTCAAAATTACTCTTTTTCCTTCTTGTTTTTAACAACACCTATTACGGATGTTACCGCCTTTGCCACAGACGAGGCTGACTTAACAACCGACTCATCGCCCTTCAGCGCCCCGCTGATACCATTTACAGAGCCGATAACATTGTCCAGCATGCCGTCAACATCTGTGGTCCTTCGCTGAGCTACCTCAGTTACAACCTTGGCGTCTTCAAGAATCACATTTGTATTTTTTATGGTTACAATGAGATTCTTTACGAGAATGATTGCGTAGACAATTAATATTATCAAAGCGATGAACAGAAGTATTAATCCTGCGTCTTTGAGGGATATTGTCATCTCCATTTTTTACACCTCCGTTTATTCTGTCTTCTATTATTTACTATTATATGGAAAAATGCAAGATATTTCTTATATTTCGTAAATATTTTTTATTTCTTCGGTATAATTACCCTCCTCATCCCTGACGATGAGCTCGGGTAAAACCTTGAGTTCCGAACGTTTTCCCTTTTCCAGAGCCAAGAGAACAATGTTGGGACTCTCTCCTCTATGTGGACAAATCATTCTCATTTCCACAGGCTCCAGGCCGGATTTCCTTCCTGCGTCTATTAAATCCGCCAGTCTCCTTGGACGGTAAACCACGCACACCCTGCCGTTCCTTTTAATAATTCTGGCAGCTTGTTTCATAAAATCGTAAATACCTGCAGTTGTCTCGTGACGGGCAATCATTTTAGATTCAATGGCATTTAATATGCCGGCCCCTTTTTCCACATAGGGCGGGTTAAACGTGACCGCATCAAAGAATCCGGTATATTCATCACCTATATCGTTAATATCGGTATTTATAATTTCAATTCTTTGGGTGAGACCGTTATGCTCCACGGATTTCAACGCCAGACTTGCTGCACCTTCCTTAAGTTCAAAGCCTGTTATTTGTGAGCCGGGTAATTTGTGACTCACTATAAGGGGAACTATGCCGTTTCCACAGCCAAGGTCCCCGATCTTTTTTGGCGGTTTCTTCATGGTAGATAGAAAGTGGGCCAGAAGTACAGCGTCAATCCCATAGCAAAAGTCATTACTGTCCTGAAATATTTCAATGGTCCCAAAACCGGTTTTATCTGCTCGTATCACTTAGGCTAATCCTTCATTAAGTTCTTCAGTTCTTCACTGAGCTCTTCTTCCTCTTCCCTTTGCTTGCGGCCCTTTCTTTTTCTGTCCAGGCGTTTGAAATCACCCTTCATTACAGAATAAAGCTCGGAGCTTAGCTTTTCGGGAACATCGTTTTTTGGATCCGCCTCTTCTTCAACCAGTCTGCACTTTATTTTCTCTTCCAGAATGTTGGCTTCCGTTACTACTGCTACTCCCTCGCGAATTTTAACTCTGTCACCAACACCAGGCATACCCTTCTTCAGTTCGTTGTACACGTCATTTTCGTACTTAAGGCAGCACATGAGCCTTCCGCATATTCCGGAAATTTTCGTCGGATTAAGGGAAAGGTTCTGAGTCTTTGCCATTTTAATGGATACGGGATGAAAGTCGCTCATCCATTCGTGACAGCAAAGCCCTCTTCCGCAGCAGCCTACGCCCCCCATCATTTTAGCCTCGTCCCTTACGCCAATCTGACGCAGCTCAATGCGCATTTTGAAAATCTGAGCCAGGTCCTTCACCAGCTGCCTGAAGTCGACTCTTCCGTCTGCTGTAAAGTAGAAAATTATTTTGTTATTGTCAAATGTATATTCCACATCCACAAGCTTCATTTCCAGGGCGTGTTCGTCGATTTTCTCCTGGCATATTTTCATAGCCTTATCGCTTTTTTCAATGTTTTCAAGGTTACGCTTTATATCTTTTTCATCTGCTAAGCGTACAACCTTTTTCAGTGGCTTTACAATATCCTTATCACCGACGCTTCTGATGCCGTGAACAACGGTGCCAAACTCCAAACCCCTTGCGGTTTCAACGATTACGCTGTCAGTATCATCAAGTTCGAATCCTGCCGGGTCAAAGTAGTATACCTTTCCTGCATTTTTAAATCTTACGCCAACTATGTCTACCATGATATCCTCCTATGGCTAGTTTATCCTCCTATGGCAAGTACCATACTTTTCAGTGTGTATTTCACATTTATGTTACGTTTTATCTTATTTCTTGCGATTTCTATTTCGCTGACAGCTTTAAAAATCTGATCCCTTTTAATTGAGCTTGAGATTTTCAAAAGCTCTTCCCGGTATGCATCTTCCATGCTGTCAAGAAAAACAAAGGCTTCTTCCTTGGTGCTTTCTATCTTATCTATTTCTTTTTTTATGGAAGAATAATTATTGTACCCTGCCAGTAACTCCACTACTTTTCTGGCTTTCTCCGTGTACTTCCCATCAGGATTACTCTCGGAAATAATCCTGATGTGCTGACATCTTGAGCGGATTGTGTCAGGCAGATTGTTCATATTCTCCGATAAAATAACTATTACCGTGCCTACAGGTGGCTCTTCAAGGGTTTTCAGCAGCCTGTTTGCAGCCCGTGGCGTCATAGTGTCGCCATCACAGATTATTGCAATATTCCTGTCTCCTTCAGAGGGCTTAACCTTAAGCCTTTCAATCATCTGATCAACGGCTTCGTCCCTTACGCTCAATACTTTTGAATACTTTGACGGCTCAGCCCTGAGCAGGTTGACGTCAAGGTGGTTTCCGTCTTTAATCTTCCTGCAAGTGGCGCAGCTACCGCAGCCTGTACCCGGCTCCACCCTGCAGAGCAGAGCCATGGCAAAAGACCTTGCCACCTTTTCTTTATCTGCGGTAAGGGGACCTTCAAAGATATATGCGTGATGTATATCACCGCTTTTTATCTGGTTTTCCAGTATACTTGGAAGACTCATTTTATATCAAAAACCTCTTTAAGTTTATTATCTATCTGTCTGCTCACTTCATCAGGTCTTAAAGTGGCATCTATGTTTACAAACCTGTCAGGATGTTTCTCCATTACAGCCAGATATCCTGCATATACGGCCTCGTGAAACTCCATAGCCTCGCTTTCAATTCTATCCATGCTCCCCTTCAGCCTGGTCATGGCAATCTCAGGCGGCACGTTTAGAAAAAAAGTAATATCTATATCGCATCCTTCCGTGGCAAATCCGTTTATTACTTCAACGGCATCTCCCAGTCCTCTGGCATGCTGCTGGTATGCCAGACTGGAATCCACATATCTGTCGCACACAACGGTTTTACCTTCATTCAAGGCCGGAATTATAAGTTGCCTCGTAAGCTGAGTACGGCTGGCAGCGTAGAGCATTGCCTCTGTCATAGGCTCAAGCTCCCTGTTGTTTTTATCAAGGATAATCTCACGGATTTTCTCGCTTATTTGAGTTCCGCCGGGCTCCCTTGTAAAAATCGCATCTATGTTGTTCTTACCCATGAATTCTTTTATGAATTCAAGCTGGGTAGACTTGCCCGAACCATCCGGGCCTTCTATCGTAATAAATATTCCCTTATTCATTTTCTGTTATTCTCGCCTGTCTTAGAACCTTTAATTATTTTATCCGCCAGGTTTACAACCAGCCTGAGGGCTATATACGCGAAAGGCAGACTAAGTAATAAGACAAATAGAAATTTTAGTATTGCCACTTTACACTCCTTTAAATCACTGCATGCTATTATACCACAATCAATACCCCATTTCACGCAGCTCTGAAACAATATCAATGTAAAGTTCAGAAATATTTCCAAGGCCTCTTTTCTCAGTCAAGGCGATTCTGCCGTCGCAAGCGGCAGGGTGAGATACTCCCTTCCCCTCCGGACCTTTGTATACACCTTTGAATTTACCCCATTTAGCTGAGCTTACAGGAACTAGTCCGTCATTTGGTCCGTGATTCTTTTCTATTAATTTATGAAAAAAACCAAGGGCGGGATCGGCCTTTTTGTCCACCATATCAAAGGCATAACTCTGATAATATACTTTATCTGAATCCGGAACCATAGCGTTGAATACTTTCATGTAATCCTCCGTCAGCTGGTCGTAGACGAAATTGTCATCAGGACTATCTCCTCCGTCAACTTTTAGCATTACATTGAACAAGCTGTATAGCATGTTAAGTAGTCTCGGGTTATTTTCCTTTAAATCATCGAGAACCGCAATTCCTCTGTGAGGTGTGGCCATTGTTGTAAGGCTGGCAACATGATCCTCCATTCCCAGATTGGAAATCATATATCTAGCTTCAATACCACCCTTGGAATGGGCAATAATGTTTACCTTGTCCGTTTCCTCTGCTCCAAGGACCATGTTCACTTCCACAGAAAGAAGGCCGGCATTCTTCCTCATCTCTCCGAATCCATCCTGATTTCCAAAATAGACCGTGGCCCCATTTGCCCGTAGCGCCTCCGGAATGCGTCCCCAATACTCCGGATAATCTACATCGTTATATCCGATTCCATGAGCCAATATAATAGGATATTTAGTTTTACATAATTCAGTCACAATTATATATCCTCCTTACATTATCCGTGTGGTATTATAACACATTACTCAATTTTTGAATAAAAAAAGTATGGTTGTGATAACCATACTTTTTTTCTAAACCGGCAACGTCCTACTTTCCCGGGCGGTCACCCACCGAGTATCATCAGCGCTAAGGAGCTTAACTTCTGTGTTCGGGATGGGAACAGGTGTGGCCTCCTTGCTATAGTCACCGGATTCACTTGCTTGCTATTTTAGCGCTCTGCTGCGTTGCTGCTCGTTCGCTCGTCAGTTACGTACCTGAGTACGTGCCTTCCTCGCTCACTCACGCGCCTTGCATATCTCTAAAATACCTGCGCAATTGTTATTGATATAATGAGTAAAGCATTGTGAGAAAACGCGGTCACACGTTTTCATGTTCGAGAAATTTGTACTCTTTAGGTCAAGTGTTCGACCGATTAGTACCAGTCAGCTAAATACATTACTGCACTTACACCTCTGGCCTATCAACGTGGTAGTCTCCCACGGGTCTTACCTCTTAAGAGGAGGAGATCTATTCTTGTGGGGGGCTTCGCACTTAGATGCTTTCAGCGCTTATCCCTACCATACGTAGCTACCCAGCTATGCCCTTGGCAGAACAACTGGTGCACCAGAGGTATGTCCGTCCCGGTCCTCTCGTACTAAGGACAGCTCCTCTCAAATTTCCAACGCCCACAGCGGATAGGGACCGAACTGTCTCACGACGTTCTGAACCCAGCTCGCG
>DFGY01000088.1:2411-7463 GCA_002372505.1 Firmicutes bacterium UBA3738 | reverse complement strand
GCTCAAAATTCCGAGAGTTTATTACTGCTATCGGTTTTCGTTCACTCCCGGGGCCGTGTCGATCCTGATCTTTGTCGGTCTGGTCGGATCGTAAGGCTGGGCAGTAACGGTGCAGTCGTATATGATGTTGATAACTTCAATTTCCGGCTTACCTGCAAAGTCCGCTAGCGGGAAGTCCTCACCAAACATTTCTTTATATTGTTGCAACAGCAATTCAAGCATTTTCATTACCTCGCTTTATAAATTTTATCCGTTAATAGATTATATCATATCTGAGCGTTTCACGGGGACAGGCTTTTTGAAACGCCACGGCTCATTTTGATTTCCAAGCAAATCACAAAAATCAGAAGCGTTGAAATTTGTTTCACTGATTTTATTAAAATAAATATGTGAATATTTTTTAACGCCACCGAGTTCTCTTCTTAGCAAACTGACATATAGAACGCGAAAATGCAGGAGCAAACTTTAGAAAACGTTAAAAACTCTTTCACTCATTACGGGAAAAGAGTTTTATTGAAAATAAATACGAATACCACAAGCTGACAAGAGAAACATCCCCTTATCATACGGCAGGTTTTTTTTCACCGCTCATCAAGGTTCATACTGTAAGTATTGTTACCAATATCGGAAAAAGTTATTACCCGAGTAATAGTTTTTTTGAATTCTGGTAATAACTATTACCAAAAACTTGTTTTGATATTACTCTGGTAATAGTTTTTTCGATATTTGGTAATAGACATTTTTCGACTGGCGGAACGCAAAGCCTGTCCCTGTGAAACGCGTAAAATACCCAAGGTGTCAGGTCTGTTTTTGTGTCATGTGTCTTTACACAAGGGCGGATTTACAATATAATTACTTTATCCGAACAAAGCAAAAGTAAATACGGAGGATAGAAAAATGAAAAGGGTTATGCGTAGTGTACTGGCGGTGGCTTTATCGATTGCGCTTCTTTTTGCCTACGTGCCATTGCTCGGAAGCAGCGTAGGGGCGCCGGCTTCCATGACGTCAAACAGCAGCGTTGTTTATGCCGCTGGGGACAGCGAGTCGGATGAAGGTGATGTTAGCGAGGCTATAAGTAGTTTTGTTGAAGCCATGGAAAACCTCACAGGTAAGACAGAGGATTTATCCAAACTGGCCAAACTGCTGGAACATCTGGACAGCCTTACATCTGTTGTGTCCGGAGGTATTGCAATTCTGGAAGTGATGGGAATAATCGAAGACCCGACCACTGCAGCGCTGTCACAGATTCTCAATGAAGTGGTTGCCATTCAGGACAAGCTCAATGACATGGACAAAGAGCTCAAGGACATAATCAGCGACCTTAAGAAATTAGAAAAGGAAGTGAAGGAAAACCAGAGAAACAATCTTGCCTTCGGTTATCAGGACAGATGGAACAGTCTTGAAACCGGCAGTCTGGCAGCACTGAAGAAATCCGTAGGTGAATATCAGGCCATAATAGACAACGCCAAAGAGGATTGGTTAAAAGAAACGACTCATGAAGGCGTCAGAGTGCTGTACGCCAAGGGAGCAGATGGTGAGCTCACTCACGTTTATTCGAATAATTCCTATGGGGAAGGCGTGCCGGACAAAGCCGAGACGGGAGAAAAAATCGAGAAAGAAGAATGCATAGGACTTCCTTCCGCCGCCATGCCAAAGACCGACGACATGAAATACGATCCCGATGAATATATAGAGAAAGTTACGGCCCGCACCGAGGCGGCATTTATCAGTGCAGCCGATTCAGGCAGTCTGGAATGGTCGCAGAAGTACAAAGACCAGTGGAGCAAAAGCAGCCAGGATGAAAAGAAAAAGATTGCAGCAAAATATGCTCCTGAAATAGTTGAGTCCGTTATTCACGATATTTCCCGCGAAGGAATGTCTGAAAAAGACAGCCACAAATGGGCAGCGGATCTTAAAGGTACGCTGGAAGAATACTGCGGTGAAGTGGTGAAATCCCAGTACGGTCTGGACGCTATGCTGCAGGCATATTACAACACCCACGGTCTGGAAGGGGAGCTGAAGGATGCTATTAATAAGACCTGCGATTACGTAATAGCCACGACAGGTTTCTACGGAACCTTCGTACTTAACTGTCTGGGCCAGGACAACAAGTACAGCAAAGAAAAGGATCTGAAACCCCTGCAGAACACCTGGGCTAAAACCATGAACAAACTTACCGCCATGAAGAAGGGGGCACTGACGGGCCACGACAATTTCTGCTATGTCACAAATACTCTGCTTGGGTACGAGGAACTGTCCGTGGAATCCTCCATGATGGTGAAATATGTAATTGGTATATGGTGGTTTTTTAAGGATCCGAAGCGTTACGAAAAGTTCGACGATACTCAGTGGAAGCTGATGACATCTGGTGGAAAGGAGGCAGATATAGCTTTACTGGGAGATGTTGATTCCCAGATACTCTATCATTTGTTCACCAGGCAGTCTGCCGGAAAGGATGCCCCGAATACATATGCGAAATACTTAAGCACGTACAAAGTAGGAATTCCCAATAACTTTAAAGATAAACTAATGACCACATATCATGGTGGAACAGTTTTTGCTTTAAGCGACGGTATAAAAATGAAAGGCAAAAATATAATTGGCGACTTCTTCAAAACCGACAGCGACTATGATATATATACGGGCAATGATAAGGATTGCATTGTGCTCCATGACAAAGTCACATACAACTACATATCCAGTGAAAACGGAGCTGCCAAGGACAACGAAGTTCTGACTGCCAGAGCCATTTACGGACAGTCGAAGAAATCGTGGATAGTTGATGAGGCCCATATGTTCCTGAAGGCCGCAGGCGTATCTTACGATGAAAAGAAGACCAATTATTATGATGGCTCAAAAGGAGTGGAGGTCACGGCAAATCTTAAGACCCCTGTTCATGTTGTAAAGCAGGATGCCCTGAAGTCAGTTGCCGCAGCAAACAGTACGTCGCCCTTAAGTACATTCCGCAAGGATCATGCTGATCTTAAATCGGAAAATAATTCTAAGACGGGCAAAAGCGCTAAGGCCGGAAAGGCTGATTGGAATAAGGACATAGATAACCTGGACCTGTATGAAAAGGATGATAAAAAGCTTGAGAAGGGAATTAATAATGCAGTGGAAACAGTGGCTGCAAACACAAAGATAGATGGGAAGAAGGTCAAGCTTACAGATAAAGGCGAAAAGGATATTGCCGCAAAGGTCAAGAAGGTTATCTTCGAAATGCAGGATGAAGCAAAGGGGAACAAGGCCATAAAATATACGGATGTCTTTGGCATAGACGATGATGAAGAGGCCAAGTTAAAACTGGCAGCCAAGGTTCTGCCTTCCGTTTACCTGGACAAGAAGGGCGCGTGCAAAATATCTGCGGATAACATAAAAACCATGGCAGAGTACGAACCGGCATTCATGCTGAAATATGAGAAGAATAACAAAGAAGTTGATGGCGTGGTAGAGCCGGCATATGAAATAAATCCATTGCTCGTAATCTGGGATTCCACGCTAAAGCAGTTCAAGACTTTCAAAATGGACAATGACGTAATGAAAGCCATGAAGCTTTCAATGAACGCGAGAATCCCTGCGTCCTTTGCAAAAGGCAATCAGGTGGAAGTGGTTCACTACGACAATTACGGGAAAAACAAAGTGCTGGATAAGGCCAAGAAGAACGTTAAAGGTTCCGGCAAAGACAAGTACGTGGAAATGACTGTGGATAGCTGCAGCTTGTTCGAACTTAAAGGCACGGGAATAGAGGAGAAGGCCAACGCCGCAGCCACCGGCGATGACTTTAATGTTGTCCTGATGATTATACTCTTGATAGTTTCCGGCTCAGTTGCTATGATAGCTATCAGACGTCGCCAGTAGGTGACAGGGGGACGGTTCTCTTGTCACCTTTTGCCATATTCTGGGACAACAAAAAGCCTGTCCCCGTGAAACGCATAGGAGAACGATAATATGAAAAACTACTTTTCCCCGGGGCGCATTGAGCTGGGCGGTAATCACACGGATCACCAGAATGGCCGTGTGCTGGCTGCTGCCGTGGATAGAGGAACCACAGCGACTGCTTGCATGAGGGATGACAATATAATAAGGGTGGTGTCGGAAGGCTACGGGGAAACTGTAGTGGACGTGAATGACCTTGAGCCGGAGAAGGCGGGCAAGGTCAGCGATATTATAAAGGGAATGGTTGCCGGCTTTAAGGATGCCGGTGGCGCGTGCGGCGGATTCGAGGCCCATGTTACCAGTAACATTCCTGCCGGAGCCGGCCTGTCTTCGTCGGCTTCTTTTGAGATACTCATAGGAAAAATTCTTAACGATTTATATAACGACAATAAGTTCGATGCTGTGGCTATTGCCCAAATGGGGCAGCGGGCTGAAATGGAATTCTACGGCAAGCCCTGCGGCCTCATGGATCAGCTGGCCTGTGCATGGGGCGGAATAATTTACGTTGATTTTGAAAATCCGGATAGTCCTCTGGTTAGTCAAGTGGATTTTGATTTTGAAAAGTATGGCTATGAAATATGCATAACCAACACCGGCGGGAGTCACGAGGATATGACGGAGGATTACGCAGCGGTGCCAAGGGAAATGACACAGGTGGCAGAGTATTTCGGGAAAAGTGCCCTCCGCCAAGTGGACAAGTGGGCACTGCTTAAGGAAGCCACCGGAATTAGAAGATCCCTCGGCGACAGACCATTCCTCAGAGCAATGCACTTTATGAATGAAAATGAAAGAGTGGGCCTGGAGTGCGAAGCCCTTAAAGCCGGTGACGTTTCAGAATTCCTGCGGCTCGTGCGGGAATCGGGAAATTCATCATTCAAATATTTGCAAAATGTTTACGCCGGAAAAGAGCAGCCCATCTCAGTGGCTCTCTCAGTCAGCGAAGACTTCCTCGGGAGCGCCGGTGCCAGCCGTGTTCACGGCGGCGGATTCGCCGGCACGATTATTACCATCGTAAAAAAAGAATCTGCCCCGGATTACATTAGTTTAATGAACCAACTATTCGGCGCAGACTCTTGCCAGACATACAAAATCAAAAGGTGACAAGGGGACGGTTCT
>DFGY01000088.1:0-2360 GCA_002372505.1 Firmicutes bacterium UBA3738 | reverse complement strand
GGTTCTCGTGTCACCTTTTGCCAATATACGGAAAAAGGTGACACGAGAACCGTCCCCTTGTCATCTTTCTCTTATATAAAACAGCGTTGCTGCGAAGTCAGGGTAGTGCCTGATTTCGTCGTTTATGTGTGTGCCGTGTAAGAAGGTGCGGGTCCTGATGCCGGCGTTCATGAGAGCGTCACCGCGTACAATGTACTTTTCTGAACCTTCATCGAAAGATGGGCTCGTTGATATTTCGTAAAGGGAGCCCGGCTTTAGGCCGGCGGCTTTATAAAATTCGAAGTGGGAATAGGGCTTGCCTAGGCCCTGAAGGTTCATGCCGATAGCACGACTTTTGTCCGGAGAGACTACCGTCCAGGTCGTGGGTTCCGCGTTAGCCAGCCCGGCGGATGACCCGGCTCGATAAAACTCTCCGTGGAAGTACACGTCCCGCCATTCTTTATAAGTTGCAATCTGCTCCTTTATCTGCGTCAGTTCTTCTTCCGACAGCTTACCCGGATCAAGTTCGTAACCCAGCAGGCCGAAGGATGCAACCGCATACCTCGTTTCCATAGGCGTAATTCTGCCGGTCTGATGATTGGGCACCGTCGAAACGTGGGCGCTGATTACGGACAGGGGATAGCCGTAGCTGTAGCCTTCCTGAATGTCTGCGCGGCAAATTGCGTCAGTGTTGTCGCTGCCCCAGATCTGCGGGAAGTAGCACAGCATTCCAAGGTCCGTGCGGCCGCCGCCTGATGCGCAGCCCTCGAAAAGTATGTGTGGGAATTTTTTCGTCAGCGCATCCATTACTCGGTACAGCCCCAGGGCGTAGCGATGATAGACCTCTCCCTGGCGCTCCGGAGGAAGTGCTCTGGAATGCACGTCGGAGAAAACTCTGTTCATGTCCCACTTAATATATGAAATATCCGCGGAGGAGAAAACTCCGCTCATTGCTTCTATTATATAGTCCTGTACGTCGGTTCTGGTTAAATCCAGGAGTCTTTGGTTTCTGCCTTCGGAGTGTTCCCGGCCGGGGATATCGATTACCCAGTCCGGATGGGCTCTGTAAAGATCGCTGTCCACATTTACCATTTCAGGCTCCACCCAGATGCCGAAGTCAATTCCCATATCACGTATTTTGTTCACGCAGGACGCGAGGCCTTCCGGGAAAATATCAGGGTTGGGATGCCAGTCTCCAAGGGATCTGGTGTCCTCGGTCCTTTGGCCGAACCAGCCGTCATCCAGGACGAAGAGCTCGGCTCCAAGACTTGCAGCCTGCTGAGCCAGACCGAGAATCTTTTCCTCGGACAAATCAAAGTAGCAGGCTTCCCAGCTGTTGAGAAGCACCGGCCTAGGTCTCTCCTCCCACTGGCCTCTGAGAATGTGATGCCCCACGAAGCGATGCATGTTTCTGCTCATGCCGCCATACCCGATAGGCGAAAATGTCATTACAGATTCCGGCGCGATGAAACTATCGCCCGGTTCAAGGACGAAGGAAAATCCTTCAGGATTAATGCCGTTTAAAATTCTGGTCTTGCCGTGAATGGTCTTCTCTGCGCATTCAAAATGATTCCCGCTGTAAACCAGGTTGAGCCCGTACACGTCGCCGTGCTCCTCGTCTGCAATTCCCTTGGAAAGCATTACGAAAGGATTGGCGCGGTTGCTGGATGTCCCTGTAATGCTGGAATTTATATATTTTCCCGAAGTAACGGGAATGTCGTTTCTGTGCATTTCATTTACCCAGCCGCCGGTGAAGGTGTGCAAGGTAAAATCCCCATCTGCAAAATCCAGCTGGGATGACATGAGTCGATTTAAGACCACCGACTCAGACAAACTATTCACCACACGGCTGCTTCGGGTAATGACGTCGCAATCCGCGTACACAAAATAGCTCAGTTCCAGAGTGAGTCCGGTGTGGGAATCCTTCAAAGTGACAGTCAGGTTTTCCACCTTAGCACCGCCGTCATGGGAAGAGGGTAGGCCGTCAAGATTAGGAGACCCCGTACCTAGTTCATATCCCTCGTATAAAAAGTCCGTAGTGCCTGTTCCGTCCGGAAAGGTCACATCGATAAAAGTCTCGCCAAGATCTCCCTTACCCCGCGAAGACATTTCTGTGCACAGGTATTCGAGAGAAATATGACGATGGGCATCGCTGTAATAGGAGGTATTGCCCGGAGGCAGCTCCCGCCCCTCCTCCAGAAAACTCACATCCCCATTATCGAACGTAATCCTCTTGCCGTAATAAAGATGCTTGAGATGCCCCCCGTTGGTAACACGAAAAGCGTAAGTAGTGGCATCAGTATTCAGCACAAATAAGTCATCTAATTTCCTAATCATTATTTACCTCTTTCAAAAGATGACAGGGGGACGGTTCTCGTGTC
>DFGY01000081.1 GCA_002372505.1 Firmicutes bacterium UBA3738 | reverse complement strand
GTTTCACTCGTTATAAGGATTATAAGGACCCCCAGACTGTAATGATGGGGAAGATAAAGCTTTTTTACTAATTGCCACCGTTTTTACTGCTTGCACAGGAAGGACGTACAATGGAACGATTGTCATTAATTTGGACAAACCGTTATCGAAAGGTATTAATTTGGAGGAGTATTGTGAGAAGATCGAAATAATCTCTTTGGATGAGAAACAGGGGCTGCTTCCGAGGTCAAAGATTTGCGTGTTCCACAAGGTATTTATCATTCAAAAAGATTCTACAGGCCTTGTTGTTTATGATAATGCGGGACATTTTCAACAAGAATTGAAGTTTGATGTTATTGAAGTTTTTCCGACATTTCAAGATAAGAGACTGTACGTTCTAACCGCTTGCGGGATAGAGATGTATGGCTACACCTCATATACCTACTGCAAAGTGGGCGGGAAGGAAGTCGGTACGTTTCCTGATGGTGCTGTAGCGTGAGTCCCTTGAAGGCGTTGGTATCGACACAACCGCTGGAACAGCGCAGCATTGGCCCAAACAATCGGCATCGGCTTAAATCATTCTATCATTTTTGTCACAGGTGGATGCAGTAGTGTACGCAAGGGGAGAAATCAATAATTGCGTATTTTTGTGTTACGTTTCCGGAGTTCATGTGTTATATAAGTAGACGGAGCGAAAAATGATGTTACCGCAGCGGCAATGGCTGACTATTTGACAGATGCGTTCATAAGGCTTCGGCAGAGGCTGAAACTGACTTCCGGCAGGTTGCTGTCGGATGCGGGAACGGCGGAGGATATCCTGCAGGACAGCTTCGTCCGGCTCTGGCGACGACAGTACCCGCTTAAGTCTGAGAAAGAAGCCGAGGCGTTGCTGAATAAGACAGTCCGGAATGCAAGCCTGAATGAAAGAAGAAGGGAACGGACGGTACCTCTGGAAATCGATTATCCAGATGACAGACCAGATACGACAGAGAAAGAAAAGGCTTACGCCGAAATGGAACGAAAGATACAGTCAGAATTAACAGCAACCCAACAATACATACTGAAGGAGAAGGAATATGGCGGACGGACTTTGGAAGATATTGCCAAAGAATTGAAGATGGAGCCGACGGCGGTAAGAATGCAACTCTCCCGCGCCCGCAAAACACTTAGAAACGCACTGAAAGATGACAGATAAAGAGAAATACACAGCCCTGATGCAGCGCTACTGGGAGGCGGAGACCACTCCGGAAGAGGAGCGGGAACTGGCACGGTATGCGGCAAGGGCAGACGATCCGGACTTCGAGGAAATCCGGGGCGTGCTCGGTTACCTGTCCATCGGCAGGGAGAAGAAAGCCCGTCGGGCAAGGACCGTACGGATGTACTCGTTTGCTGTCGTGGCGGCAAGCATAGTTGCGGTCGTTGCCATCGGCTTGAATATAAAAACAACGGAAACCGGCCATCAAGATGAACTTTGCGTCCGCTATTCATATGGCGAGTTTTCAAATAATAATGAGCAAATAATGTCTTCTGTAGAGTCCTCGCTTGCCGAGTTCTTTGCAGGGAGCTCGATTGCTGATAATAACCTTAGAGAAATGTTCCAGCGATGAAAAGGATATTGTTATGCATAATGGCTCTGCTTTTGATTGCCGGCACTGCCTGGGCCCAGAGGGGCTTGAACTGCTATCCTGTCTTTAGAGGGAAGGTGGTACCTGCGAAGCGGATGGTAGTGACGGAAGTGCGCGGCGGGAGCATGGCCACCTATAAACTGGATTATTACCATAGCGTACAATTTCAGGTGGATGAGGCAACGGCAATGAAAGTGGCCGAACTCATCCTGGCCGATGCCGATGCCGCCGAATCTGCCGAAACGGAAAAGACCGGGGAACTCCTGACATATGCCTTGATACAACCGACGCCATTTGCAAGGGTTCGCCGTTACCTCTGCTATCAAGCCAGGCCGGCTGGTCCCGCCTGGATCATTACCATCCTCTATCTGGAAGGCAGCGCCACCCTTGAAGACTTGCGTTCTATGTTTGAAAAGCAATAGCGATATGAAGCACTTAATTTTTACGATATTAGCCTCGCTCATTGCCGTCTGGGCCACAGCCCAGGAGGCAGATACCACCTCAACAGTAACTGGAGAGAAACTGAACTTCGAGCAGCCCCGTTTCCTTGTCCGCGACTATTTCGACGGCGTTAAAGCCCATCTGTCGGCAGAAGGCCGGAAAGAATGGAAGCCTGAGTTCAGCTTAAGGGCAAACGTTATGCTCCTGGATTGTTCCGTAAACCTCACGGGAGGCATCCGATCCAGCCAAAATAAAGTGTTCGGCCTTGGAGTCGGCTGGGGACAGTGCTGGTATATACTTGGACCGGGAGCAGGGAATGTCACCGGGCAACGCGTGAATTTTTTCGTGTATCATCGACACTACATTCCCCTTGGGCACAAAAAGCATTTCTCTCTATACAGCGATATAATGCTGGGAGCACGTGTGGTATATAAAATGAGCGACTGGTATATGGAAAACGGATACCAACGCAACCCCACGTCAGAGCCGGAATGGCCCATCTTGCCCGGAAACTGGCGGGTGTGGATTTCCTGGGAACCCGGCATTGCATTTCATTTGTGGGGTAAGTCCAACTTCTTTATAGGTCCAAGCATAGGGCCAACGATCGGGTTACACGCGGGTATTGCCTTATAGAATCTACTTTATCGAACATGTTTACCCATGACGATTTCCCTTCATACCTGGAGTGTCGCCGATAAAGTGGCGCTGATGGCGCTGTGCAATGCCGTGGACAG
>DFGY01000110.1 GCA_002372505.1 Firmicutes bacterium UBA3738 | reverse complement strand
TGACAGGGGGACGGTTCTCGTGTCATCTTTTTGAGTGAAAAACTCTTAGGATGCTGAATATATAATCATTATGACGAGCAGCAACAATCAATAGCGTTATGTGAATAAAGCAAATGATTCACCGTGCGGGCTTGTCTGAGCGCAAAGAATCCCGCGCGAGTTCCCGCACGGGTCATTTGCTATGAACATCATGCATTGATTGTCTGCGAGGAATACCGGATTATATATTCAACATCCCAAGAGCAAATATTTGTCAAAAGATGACACGAGAACCGTCTCCTTGTCATCAATTTACATTTTTTAGGTGAAACAAAAAGCCTGTCCCCGTGAAACGCTATACAACTCTATTCGACTTTGGGGCTGTAGGAGCAGTACTTGTCGTCGGTAATGATAATGGTGCCCTTTTTCTTGCCCTTTTTGCGCAGATCGCGAAGGATGCTCTTAATGTTGCCGTTCTCCATATTCTTCATTAGATTTTCGGCCTTGCCCTTGCAGAGGAAATTGTCCTTAATGTAGGCCCTGACCATTACTCCTTTGACGGAGATTTTTTTGAAGAATAAATCGGCAGTGCCCATGGAAGATATTATTTCCAGGCACTTTTCGAAGGTTTCGCTGTCCTTGACTCCTATTTGCTCGCCAATGTTCATGTCTGTAATTTTTACATTGGTAAGCTCAGTCAGCTTAGGCTTCTTCTCTGCCCTTCTGAGTATATAGCCCCGGGAATCGAGAATGAGATAATCGCCGCCATAAGCTATGAATGACGCTTCCGTACGTTCTTTAACTACGATTGTAAGGGTGCCCGGCAGCTTTCTTTCAATGTCCACGGAAGAAAGGTATGCGTTCTTCTTCAGGGACTCTTCAACACTGCTGCGGCGGACTTTAAAAATGTTGTCTCCCTTTTTCACTCCGCTGGACTTTATAATCTGATCCGACTTGTTGTTGGCGGCTCCTTCAACCTTAATCTCTTTTATTTCGAAAATAGGCGAAAGCCCTATGCCTATTATCATTCCAACTACGACGCAAAAGGCCAGGAACTTCAGCAAGTAATGCTTTTTCCTGCGCTTTTTCTTAGGCTTAAATATTCTCTCCCGCTCTTCTACATCCTCTTCTTCGTACTCCTCCATTACATCCTCTTGGGAGTACTCCTTCATGGATCTTTGAATTTCCGCCCCGTACTGCTCGTAAAAACCTTGAGTTACGACAGTCCACTCGTTGTCAGGGTCGTGCTCGTAGAATTCTTCCGGATCGAAGGCTTCGGATTCATAAGATTCGGACTCGTAATATTCCTGCTCATCAAAAGATTCCGGGGCTGCCGGCTCTTCGTAGTACCAGTCATCCTCCCGGTCATCTTCATCATCTTCAAATTCCTCGTCGTATTCTTCGTACTCTTCGTACTCCTCTTTTTCCTCGAATTCTTCCCGTTCGTCCATGCGCTTTTAAGTAATGATGCTATAGTAAATGATGTCAGCCGAATCACTCTGACCGCAGCCAAGGGCGCATTTCGACATTTCATCAAGCTTGTCTTTGTCTGATATCAGTCCCTCTATTTCGGATACCAGCCTTTCGCCGCTGAGCTCGGCTTCAGGAAGGAGCAGAGCACCACCCTTGTCGGCAATGGCTTTGGCGTTGAAGGTCTGATGATCTCCGGTAACATTTGGTGATGGAATGAGAATGGACGGTCTGCCGCAAATGGCAATTTCCGAAATGGTAAGGGCCCCGCTTCTTGCAATTACCAGGTCAGCAGCCGAAAGATAATCCTGCATGTCGCTGATATATTCCATTATATTAATGTTACTGTGAGTATCTATTCCCAAATCATTCAGCTCGGTAACTATAGGCTCGTAGTAGGCCTTACCTGTGGCAAAGAAAACTTTAACATTTTCCTCGCCGCTGAATTTCTTAACCACATCGATCATGGCTTTATTGATTCTCCCCGCTCCCTGGCTGCCGCCAAAGGAAAGGAGCATTATATCATCTTCTTTAAGACCGAGAGCCTCTCTGGCCTTGGCTCTGTCGAAATTACAGAAATCCGCTCTCACCGGGTTGCCGCTGACAACGTGCTTCTCCGGATGCTTAAAATATTTTCCCGCTTCCTCAAATCCCAGGAAGACCTTTTCCACATACCGCTCCAGCATCTTATTTGTGACGCCGGGGAATGCATTTTGCTCCTGGACGTAGCAGGCAATGCCCATGGAAGCCGCCACTCTGACAATAGGGCCGCTGGCGTATCCGCCGGTGCCGATGACTATGTCAGGCTTAAAGTCCTCAACTATTTTTCTCGCTTCTTTCTTCCCTTTGTTGTAGTCCGCAAAGACCTTTATATTCTTGAGAAGATTCTTTCTGTTTATTCCGCTGGCAGTTACAAACTTTATTTCGTAACCGGCATGAGGTACCAAATCTTTTTCAAGACCATGAGAAGTACCGACAAACAATATTTCACTGCCCTCGGTACGTTCCATAATTTTATCCGCAATAGCTATCGCCGGATATATGTGGCCGCCTGTGCCACCACCTGTCATTATGACCCTCATCTCTTTGCTCCTATTTATTCTTCATCTTTACACTGCCGCGATACGTTCAGCAGTATACCCATAGAAATCATAAACATCCACAGAGCGTTTCCTCCGTAGCTTATAAACGGAAGAGTTACGCCGGTCGGAGGCATGGAAGAAGTTACAACTGCAACGTTCAGTATGACCTGCACTCCAATCATAGCCGTCACACCGGAAGCCAGGAGCATTCCCAGACGATCCGGAGCGCTGATTGCAATTCTGATGCCACTCCATATCATAACCAGATAGACCAGTAGCAATAGTATCATTGCCACAAATCCCAGTTCCTCGCCTATTATAGCCAGTATAAAATCATTTTGCGGCTCGGGCAAGTAAAGATTTTTCTGTACACTCTTGCCCAGGCCCACACCTGTAAGTCCTCCGGAGCCCAGGGCCAGCAGTGACTGAACTACTTGGTAGCCGTCACCCAGCTCATCCTTAAAGGGATCCAGAAAACTGGTTACTCTCCTAAGCCTGTATCCATCCTTGTCCGTGAACACCATGGCACCTGCAGCAAGGCCGCCGAGTCCGAAGGTCACAAGCAAATGAAATAACTTCATTCCGGCAATGAAGGTCATCGATATTATGATGAACACAACGGTAATAGCCGTAGACATATTGGGCTGCATCATAATGAGGCCGCCGTATACGGCGCAGAGAAACAGCATGGGAATGGTGCCGCGCAAAAGGGACACTACCCTGTCAGGCTTGGACGAAAAATACCAGGCTACGAATATGATAGCGCACAGCTTGGAAAGCTCACCGGGCATTACAGTCACCGGGCCGATTCCAACCCATCTGGTGGCGCCGTTTATATTCATACCCAGCGGCGTGAATATTAATCCCAGAAGAACGACGCTCACAACAAGAGCACCAATGGCAATCTTCTTGCTGGCTATTTTGTGGTAGTCCACAATCATGGCTCCCAGCATTAAAACAAATCCGGTACCTGCCCAGAAAATATCCCTGATAAGGAAGTGATAGGGATGTCCGAAGCGGTCAATGGACCAGTAATAGCTGGAGCTGAACACCATTATTATTCCGAAAATGACAAGCAAAAGAGTAAGCAGCACAAGAATAAAATCCGCCGACTTCATTTTTCTCTTTCTCTTTATTTTAACCGTAGTTTCGCTTGCCGTTTGTTCCATTTATCTTTAGCCTAACTTTCTTAATTTTTCAACGCACTCTTTAAAGTGCTCGCCACGCTGCTCGAAATTGTCGTACATATCCCAGCTGGCGCAGGCCGGTGACAGAAGCACCGTGTCCCCGCTGTGAGCCAGGCGCGCAGCCTCGCTGACGCAGCTCTCCATGTCGCCGAGTATGGTTGTATTTTTATATCCTGCCTTTTCGGCAGCTTCTTTTATTTTCACCGCAGTCTTTCCAAGTAAGACCACCTGCTTTACCTTGTCGCCAAACTCGCCGACAAATTCGCCGAAGTCCGATCCCTTGTCATATCCTCCGGCTATGAGAATTATATCCGTATCCATTGCCCGAATTGCTTTTATGGCTGCATCCGGGTTTGTGCCCTTGGAGTCGTTAACAAACTTTACGCCCTTAACCTCTCCGCAGTCCTCTATTCTGTGCTCAACGCCTTTGAACTCCTTCAGAACCTTTGTGATTACACCAGGCTCTATTCCGGCAAAGTAGGAAATTGCCGCTGCAGCCAGTGCGTTTTCTAAATTGTGGCTGCCGGGAATGAGGAGCTCGTCTGCCTTGCACAGTCCCGTTTCTTTGCCTTCCTCTTTTATGGTAATTACTCCGTCCTTGACAAAGGCTCCAAAGTCAGGCTCTTCCTTCCTGCTGAAGAGAACAACTTTTGATGCTGCAGTTTCCGCAAGCTTCATTACCTCTTCATCATCGCCGTTTAAGACTACGTAGTCTTCTTCTGTCTGATTTTCAAAAACTCTCGCCTTTGCAGCTATGTAGTTTTCATAGGAGCCGTGCCTGTCCAGATGGTCCGGCGCAAGATTGAGAATGGCCGCCACCTTAGGTCTGAACTTATCTATGGTATCAAGCTGGAAGCTGCTGGTTTCCGTTACCAGCCACTCGTCATCTGTAGCGTCCAGAGCCTTTGTAGCAACTGCCAGTCCAATGTTTCCAACTACATCCGTCTTTCTTCCGGATGCCTTAAATATTTCTCCCACAAGAGTCGTAGTTGTAGTCTTGCCGTTTGTGCCTGTAATGGCTATGTAATTTCCCTTGCCGATTTCGTAAGCAAGCTCCAGCTCGCCGATAAGCTTGGCTCCGCCCTTTATTCCATCCTGGATGAAATCCAGCTTTGTCGGAACCCCGGGACTTACAACCAGTACATCAAATGCACTCATATCCGCAGGCACACCGCCGAGGAAAAATTTCACTCCGGCTACCTCGAATTTTTTCTTCCATTCATTTGTCAGGCAATCCTTTTTCGAATCCTGGATGCTGACCTTTGCTCCGCATTTTATCAGGGCATCGGCAGCCGCCAGGCCTGAACGCCCCATACCTATGACGAGCACTTTCTTTTCACTGTAAGTTTCTTTCATACTCATCGCTTTCTCCTATCCTATCAGAACGGCCACAAGGCAGAATGCAGCAGTTATTCCGCTGAAAAGTGCCACTACGCCATTCTCACTCATACCGCCAAGTTCAAAATGATGATGCAGCGGTGTCATCCTGAATATTCTTTTTCCGTGAGTCGCCTTAAAGTAAGAAACCTGTATGCACACGGAAAGAACCTCAAGTAAATATATAATTCCGATGACCGGCAAGAATAGCTCCGCCTTCATCGCAAATGCTGCCATTGTAATACCGCCGCCAAGCGCCATGGAGCCTGTGTCCCCCATGAATATCTTGGCCGGATGGTGGTTGTATACGAGGAATCCCCCAAGGCCGCCTATAAGGGCTACGGAAAATACTGCCGAAGCCATGCTGCCCGGCTCCACCACCTTAAGTCCGATGATGCAAAGAGCCAGTGACACGATTATGGTGACGCTGGAGGCAAGGCCGTCCAGGCCGTCGGTAAAGTTTACCGCATTTACCATTGCGAGAATTGTGAAAACTGCAAAGGGTACGAACAGTCCTCCAAAGTCGACGTGCTGTCCGTATATGGGAATGTAGACTTCCGTTCCGCCGGGAATGGCATGAGCCATGAAAAATGCCAGCCCTATAGCTATCACCATCTGACATATAAATTTGGGAAGGACTTTAAATCCTTCGTTTTCTTTTTTAATAACCTTAAGGTAATCGTCTATAAAGCCGAGGAGCCCGAAAAGCAGAAAGCCTGCCAGTATTGCTATCAGGTGGGCTACGCTTACTTCATTTGCCACGGACACCCAGGATTTCCCGCAGAGCAAATAGCCGAAAATCGCAGTTATGGTTACTGCCCCGGCAATTGCCACACCGCCCATGGAAGGGGTGCCGGCCTTTGACTTGTGAGCCTCCGGACCTTCCTCACGGATATTCTGTCCCATCTGCTTTTTTCTGAGCACGGGAATGATCCCCTTGGTAAAGAGGGTCCCCAGTGCGAAAGCTACAATTAATATTATTAATAATTTAATCAGGTTTTCTGAATACATTTATATCTTCCTTGAAATCTTTCTCATATAATTTATTTCATAAGCTGGTCCACCACTTCCTCCAGAGCCATACCTCTTGAAGCCTTTACCAATACGGTGTCGCCTGCTTTTATAATCTTATGCAATGACTTAATTAATTCCTTTTTATTCTGGAATCTCTGACCTATGTCTCCGGCTCCTTCGGCTATTCTCACTCCATAGCCACCTACGCCCAGTACCAGGTCCACGCCCTTTTCCTTGGCATACCTTCCAACGCTCTCATGAATCTGAGGCGCAGTGTCGCCTAGTTCATACATGTCGCCAAGTATTGCCACTTTACGCTGGCCCTCTGCGGCCATGAGCTGGTCTATTGCCGCCCTCATAGCTTCGGGACTTGCATTGTATGTGTCGTCTATTATATCAATTTCCTTCTTGTCGTTTTTCTTAAATGCCAGGCGTCCTCCTGTAATATTTGCCATGTACATTCCGCGAGCTGCCACCTTCATTGTAATGGACAGCTGGCATGCCGCCGCAGCGGCCAGAGCGGCGTTTCTCACATTGTGCACTCCCATGACCGGAATGCTGAATCTCTGGGTCATCCACATGTTCGAGAGATCGAATTCCATTCCATCCTTTCCCTTATCCTCAATGTTGGAGATGGAAAAGTCCGCTTTATCATCGGGCCCGCAGGATATGAGTCTGTAGTCCCCTGCTGCCGTCTTCGTGTTCAGCAGGTCTCCGTCTGAATTTATCACCAGTATATCCGAAGGCTCCAGGTAATTGGTTATTTCCATTTTGGCCTTCATTATATTTTCCCGGCTGCCGAAGAATTCCATGTGGGCGCTGCCGATAGTGGTTATAACCGCGATATGAGGTCTGGCCAGATTGGCGAGAAAATCTATTTCCCCGTACTTGTCCATTCCCATTTCCAGCACGCCTACCTGAGTATTTTCATCAAAGTCCAGCACCGTAAGGGGCAATCCTATGTGGTTGTTGTAATTGCCCTGGGTGCACTTTGTATTATACTTCTGAGAGCAAGCTGCTGCCAGAAGGTCTTTTGTGGTAGTCTTCCCTACGCTGCCTGTTACTCCTATGATAGTAACATTCAGTTGTCTTAAGTACCACGCCGCCAGTCTCTGAAGAGCCTTGGTGGTGTCGTCTACCAGAATGGCTGTAACGTATTCGTCACTCACCTGCTTCAGGGCCTCCGGATCCGATACTACCAGAGCCGTACACTGCCCGGCTACAACGTCCTTTATGAATGAATGTCCGTCCTGGTTCTGGCCGATAAGGGCGAAGAAAATTGTATCGTCGTCCACTTCCCGGGAATCCCTGCTGACCTTGCTTACCGTCATACCCGGCCTTCCGCAAAGAATTTTACCATCTATAGCTGAGCATATTTCGCTAATACTTAGTTCTTTCACTTCTTCACCCCCATATATCTGAGTGTGTTCTTGAGAACTCTCTGAGCTCCCGGAGCTGCCACCGTTGAACCAAATGCCTCTCCCGGCGGATTGTCAACTATGAACAGCACCACCATCTTCGGATCATCCATAGGCGCAACGCCTACGAAGGACGCAATAATATTCTTTCCGTATTTACCCGTTCCCGGGTCCACTTTATTTGCCGTACCTGTCTTACCGCCTATGCGGTATCCCTTGACCTGAGCCGCCTTGGCGCCGCCTTTTGAAACAACGTATTCCATGGCCTCTTTCACCTTGGCGGAGGTCTCCTTTGATATGGTCTGTCTGACCTTTTCCGGTTTTATTTCTTTAATAGTCTTGCCTTTGCTGTCTTTTATTTTCTTAACTAGATGGGGCTTCATAAGCATGCCATCGTTTACAATGGAGCACACCCCTGTTATGAGCTGTATGGGTGTTACAGCTATACCCTGTCCGAAGCCTATGGTGGCCGTTCCTACAGGACCTGCCGTCTTCTTATCCTGGAATATGGCCGTAGCTTCTCCCGGATAATCTATGCCCGTCCTCTCGTCGAACCCGAAGAGCTCCAGATAATCGTAAAATCTGTTAATACCTATTCTCTGAGCCAGCTGGACGAACACCGGGTTACATGAATTACCCAGAGCCTGCTTAAGAGTCTGGCCTCCGTGGGGATTTGTATAGCTCCAGCATCTTATCTGAGTCCCGGAAACGTTTATTGATCCGCTGTCGTAAAAGCCTTCCGATAATGTTGTCAGATTTTCTTCCAGAGCCATGGACAGAGTGAACAGCTTGAATGTGGATCCCGGCTCATAGGTATCGCTGACCAGAGGATTCCTCCAGATTTGGTTGAGATACTCCAGCTGCTCCTTGCCGCTCATCTGCTCTAATTTATTCTTGTCCGTCTCGTTTCTGCCGTCCCGGGCATTGTTTGGGTCGAAGCCTCCTGTGGCTGCCATAGCCAGCACTTCCCCGTTGTTCGGATCCATAACAATACACCTTACTCTCGACGCCTTCGTCTCTTTCTTCGTCCAGGCAATAGCCTCTTCAGCGTAATGCTGCACTACTTCATCTATAGTAAGTTCAAGACTTTCTCCGTCTTCGGCTTCGTAGAATTTTTCATCGCCGTAGAACAGTGAGTTTCCTGCCGCGTCCTTGCTCTGCACCCATCTTCCGGCGCTGCCCTTAAGCTCCTTATTGTAATACTGTTCCAGACCGGAGAGCCCGTTGTTGTCATCGGTAACGGATCCCAGAAGCTGAGACGCAAAATTGCCCAGAGGGTAAGCTCTCTTGGTTTCTTCCGTAATAGATACGCCGGCAAGTTCTTCCTTCCTCACCTTCTTAATCGTATCGTTTGTCTGATACTTGGCGATTTTAACAAGGGGAATGTTCTGGCTCAGCTCCGCGAGAATATCCGTTTCGCTCTTGTCTATATACTTTGACAGGGTGGCTGCCGTCTCCCTTAGCTTTGTCTGCTTTTCCTCAGGGGTATCGCCTTCACTCATGACAGTGGCAGGCCTTACCCACACGGAATATCTAAGGGTGCTGACTGCCAGGTTGTTGCCGTTGCGGTCTGTAATCTCTCCCCGCTTGGCTTCTACTATTTCGTCTTTTGTCTGCTGGCTTACAGCCTTTTTCTTTAGCTCCTCGCCTTTGACAATCTGAAGATATCCGACTCTCACACACAGTAAAACCATTACAACCGAAAAAATGACGAACGCAAGGAATAATCTCTTTTTGTTCATCGGGGATACTACCTGTGAGTCATATTTATTTCTACGTCTTCTTCTTCGTCTTTCCATTTCCTCTTTGTTAAAAAGAAAGAGCCGGGCAACCTCACTGGTCCATAATTAAGTTGTCCGACTCATTTCTCTATATGAAATTATTTCAAACAAGCCGCATGCCGCCATTCTAGTTAAATGCCTCTTTTTTGAGTTTGGCGGCAAAGTTTTTGGTCGGCTGATTTGCGCTTTTAATGTTGACACATTTTTCTCCGTCAGCGTACACCATTCCAAGTTTGCCTGTTGCGGTTTCCTCTATTACCGCTATGTTGTTTGCGCTTTGTATGTCAACCTGCAGACTCTGCACCTCGCCTTCAAGTGTGGCAATCTCCTTTTTCAGCAAGTTATTGTTGTAGTTTATCTGTGCCGAATAGGCTGCCGACACTATTATCAAAATGCCTATCAGCCCGGCCAGAAGCACCATTACCAGCATCATTTTCTTCTCGCTGGTCCTAAGGCCGGTCTTTTTCTTACGGCCGCTTGCAGGCTTAGTGTTGTATGCACTTTGCTCGTAACCGTATTTGTATTCGAATTGTGAACCTGCAAAGCTCTGCATCCTATCCTCTCTTTTCTATAACTCTCAGTTTCGCACTTCTGCTGCGCGGGTTACTTTCTAATTCATCGTCATCTGCCACTACTGGCTTTCTGGTTATTTTCTTTATGTCCGCCACCTTTCCGCATACGCATACCGGAAATTCCGGCGGGCATGTGCAGGGGTTGGCCCTTTGATTAAATGCTTCCTTTACTATTCTGTCTTCCAGTGAGTGGAATGTTATGATTGCCAGTCTCCCCTTGGGGGCAAGTACATCCATAAAGTCCTTCACTGCTTTTTCCAGGCTGGCCAGCTCGTCGTTTACTTCTATTCTCAGCGCCTGGAATGTTCTCTTTGCGGGGTGTGGTCCTTCCCTTCTGGCAGATGCCGGCACCGCCGCTTTTATTATTTCCACAAGCTGTCCGCTTGTCTTTAAATCTTCCTTTTCCCTGGCCTTTACTATGAACTGAGCTATTCTGGATGCCCAGCGCTCTTCGCCATACTTTTTTATAATTCCTGCCAGATCCTTTTCGCTGTAGGTGTTCACCACATCAGCTGCGGTGAATCCTGCCTGCTGATCCATTCTCATGTCCAGAGGCGAGTCCTGCATGTAAGAAAACCCTCTCGACTGCTCGTCCAGCTGAAATGACGAAACTCCTATGTCCAGCAGTGCGCCGTCTATTTCGGCTATATCCAGATTGCGGATCACCTCTTTTATTTCCGAGTAATTGCTCTTCACAAAGTGCTTGTTGCAATCATACTTTTCTAATCTCTGCGATGCTGTGGTAAGTGCATCATCGTCCCTGTCTATACCTATAAGCGTTCCATTCTCTGAGAGGTTCTCACAGATCAGCGATGAATGACCTGCGCCGCCTATAGTTCCGTCTACATATATTCCATCAGGGTCAATGTTCAGAAACTCGATGCACTCCCTCGGCATTACGGGCTTGTGGCTAAATTCCATATTGCTCCATGCCTTCTGCAATGTCGATGTCTTCAAGCATTCCTACGCCCTCATCGCTTTCCCAAACATCGCGGCTCCAGACTTCTATCTTGTCACCGTTGCCGATGGTCGTAAGATCCTTTTCGATCTTTGCGAAATCCCTCAACGCCGGCGGGATAGTCATCCTGCCTTGTTTATCTATCTCACACTTTACTGCATTAGCTCTAAACTTCCTTGCGAAATTCCTGGCGTTCTGGTTGGACATAGGCAGACCTTTCAGCCTAGCCTCAAACTCCTCCCAGGCCCTCATGGGATAAATATCGAGACAGGTATCAAAACCACGAGTGATAACACATTCCAATCCCAGTTCCTCTCTGAACTTCGATGGAATAATGACTCTTGCCTTCGTATCTATTGAGTTTTCATAACTTCCCATGAACATTCTTCTGAAGTCTCCAAAAAATCGTACAAAAAGGCCAGTTCCGCTTCTACATGTACCACTTTACTCCATTTCACTCCCTATTTCAAGATTTTTATACGTTTTTTTGGGACTATAAACCACTTAATTATATATAAAAAAACCAGCCCTTTTAAGACCGAATTCAAAAGCACAATATATTGGGGCTCCCTCATACGCGCGTACCAATATAAGCGTTTCACGGGGACAGGCTTTTTGTTTCACTTCAACTCGCCATATTCGACATTATTTTCAATAAAACTCTTTTCTCGCAATGAGTGAAAGAGTTTTTAACTTTTTCTAATGATTGCTCCAGCATTTTCGCGTTCTATGCGCCGGTTTACTAAGAAGAGAACTTAGTGGCGTTAGAAAAATATTCACAGATTTGTTTATAATAAAAACAGTGAAACAACCTTCAATACTTTTGGTTTATGTGATTTGTTTAGGAATCAAAATGTGTCGTGCCGTAACAAAAAGCCTGTCCCCGTGAAACGTTCTTCTATTTTTTATTTAGGATTTTGTAGACTATGAGTGAGACTATTATTACTGATAGTGACAATAACTGGGCTTGCTTGAACGGGCCAATCATGAGGCTGTCCGTGCGCAGCCATTCCACGAAGAAACGCTCCAGCGAGTAGAGTATGCAGTAGAGCAGGAATGTCTGGCCGATGAACTTTCTGTTTCTGTCCTTTATTGAAAGGAATATGAACAGGAACAGGCACCATATGGATTCATACAAAAAAGTCGGGTGCACGCCCTGTCCGTTCACCATTATTGCCCAGGGGAGATCCGTCGGTCCGCCGTGGGCTTCGCTGTTAAAGTAATTGCCCCATCTTCCTATTGCCTGAGCCAGAGCAACTCCGGGAATAACCGCATCGATGGCATCCAGGAATTTAATTTTCTTATACCTACAGACCAGAAATCCGGCAATAAATCCGCAGATAAGACCGCCGTGAATTGCCAGACCGCCTCCCCTCACATCGAGGATTTTGCCAATGTCTCCGGCATAATCTTCCCATTGGAAAATAACATAATATGCCCTAGCCCCGATGATCCCTACGGGTACCGAAATAAGAGCGATATCAAGTAGATCGTCGCTCTTTAGACCATGCTTCGGAAAACGGAGATACGCAAGTGTTACGGCAACTAGTATGCCTGTGGCAACCAGTATGCCGTACCATCTTATATCCACTCCGAACAATGTGAATGCTATTGGGTTTGGTGAGCTTGTAAACATGCGGATAGTATAGCACAAACATTGTCATAACGCTAATGGCAATTGTTCGATGGATAGTGTCAAGTTATTGTGGAGTTTTTGCTTGACTCCGTTATGATAGTTTTTCAGGACGCCACGGCTGTGCCGCGCTGGCCGCCGGCTCCTCTTAAGCCGGCAGGGCCAGCTATAGGG
>DFGY01000040.1 GCA_002372505.1 Firmicutes bacterium UBA3738 | reverse complement strand
AACCAGCTCAAAGGAACAGGCGAATTTGCAAGACAATATATTACTTTAAAGCAATAAACATAGAAAAATCAACATAACGATATTGCAACAGAACCTGCGAGAGTGCAGGTGTTTTTTTATGTTCGGTTTTTCGAACAATGTTCTACCGCGAAAGCTTTATTCCTACATTTTCGCATCTAATGTCCGGGTTACACGTCCCAGCTCCCAAAGCACCCCGCAGCAAGAAGGACTTTCTTACAACGGAACCGACATTCCGTGAAAAACCGTTAAAACTTGCGCGAGAGAGGAGGCAGAAAAGGTGATGAAAACATAGATAAAGCAGAAGTATTCAGTAAAGAGGAAAAGAAAAGGAATAGATATCACAATAATATAGGAGGTTAAATAATGCAATCAAGAACTAACAGCAAATGGCTGCACAGAGTTTTTGTGTTCCTGCTTGCTATTATGGTTGTGGGGTCATACACGATGCCGCAATCTTTTGGCATGTTTGGAGCAGAAACGGCCAAGGCAGCCGCCAAAGATCTCCCCGGAGGCGGAACAATCCAGCTTCTCGGAACAGATGATAACCACACGGAGCTGACCGATATGGATGGTCAGACGGCAGAGTTTGGGTACGCAAATAGTGGTAATAGTCCAAAAGAATATCGTTTTAGAGTAAGAGTAGCGGGAGCAAACGGCCAGGAAGCGGGAATCAAAATTGAGCTTGCAGATGGCATGAGGTTTATGGATACAGGAGACAATTATCTCGATGTGTTCAGTACAACTGGAAGTATTAATAAAACAGCTTTCCCAGATTACCCACGACCCATAGAAGGAAGAACATGGGGTTATATTGAAGATGAGGATTACGAAAAATTAAATGAGGCAAGAGGGGATAAACATGTTGAGGCAAATGTAAGAAGTGGTGTAGAAGATTTTGTTTGGGATTTTGTAGTTATTCTAGATAGAAATTTATCATATACAAGTATAACTGATGCAATTAAAGTCACATATTCTCAAGGTGGTGAAGATGTTATATTAAAGACATCGGTTAAGGGGAAAACAAACAAGCCATATGCATCTATTGCCCCATTGTCCAAGCAGGTTACGAAGCAAGGAAAACAATCATTTTACCCGGGTGATTCAGCGGACAGTAATCAGTCATCATCTTTTCGCACAATATGGTGGGCACCTCAGCTTTTCGCATATTATACAATTACATACGATTGCCCAACTGGAGTAACAATGGAGCTGAAGGAAGAGGTGAGAAATTCAGGAAAATACGAGTTAACCAATACAGGTTCCCGATATGTCCTTGAATCAAAAGTCCCGGTAATGGTTACATATTCAATTATGTATGAGCCTGTTGAATACATATTCAATGTTACCGATGATTCCAGCGTTAAAGAAATTGCTGCTAAGAAGAAAATAACGTTACTTGATGGGACAGTACTGGGTGAAACTGATACGCCAAGAAAATTTTACATAATGGATAGTGGTGATGGATCAGACGTCATTGTTGGGTACTCCACTTCCACCGCTTACCTTGAAACAGAGGAGAGATATAAAGCCAATCCTTCTACAAATCCCACTAATGGTGCATATCTCGAGCCTAATATTGGAGTAGCAGTGATACGTTTATGCAACGCGGGGTGCGAAGACTCTGCTAGCAAGACGGCTGTAATATCAGTAGACCAGAAAGTGGCTCGCGTTAGAGATTTAGTGGTTCCACTGCCAGTTGGAAATAGAATCAGTGAAGTTTTCATAAAGACAAATAAGCGTCCCTCTGGAAAAACAGTAAAGGTGGACAGGTATGTGTCCATTCTAGGAAGTGGATTAACACGAGTGAGTTTTTCTGCAAAAACATTAGGATTAGCAGCAGATGAGTGGATAACAGAGTTTGTTTACCAAGTTGGTGTAATCCCTGCCGATTTTAATGAAGCGAACTGTACTTTGCATGGTGAAATCGTGGAAAAAGTTGCAGAGAAGGTGAGAAATATTGATGTAGGAACATTCGAAGTGTATGATACATACGCCCCAACAAATACAACAGGAAAGAATATTTTGAAATTCAACGGAACTACAAGCACACAACTTACGCCTACTAAATCAACGTCGGAAAGAATAGTGGCAGGTGAAACGGCAAAGGATTGTGCGGTTCAACTCTCAACGTCCAGTGCTAATGGACCATGTGATTATAATGTGTATATTTGTGTTCCGGATGGTGCTGAGGTAAAAAACATAAGAGTAGAGAAAAGTGTGAGGGCATATCCACTTGATGATCTTGAAGCGCTTGATGAATCAATAGATATAACTAAATATGTAAAAGTGTCACCACTCAAAACAGCTATATCAAGTACCGGTGGAAAAAAGAATTATTACAAACTCGACTTTTCAGATGTTCCTGACGAGATAAGGCCGATACAATCTGGTTATGTTTACCGAGATAATGATTTCGGTTTTACCCATATGTATTCCAGTATAGTTTATGATGTAGTCACGGATAGGTCTGCACAAGAAGTGACATTGAAAGCTTCAGAACAGATTTATTTTGAAGCTATAAACTTGCCGGAATTGAATAGTAACACATATGGCTTTGAAACAGACGGAGGAAGAATAACTGCGGCGTCATCGGGCACGACATTTTCAATCATCTCCTTCTCTGACGTATTAGCGGAGACTGAGGCGAAGACGGGTCTCATGGAAAACTACGTTAAGTACCTTGAGTCTGATCCTCAGACCATCCTTCCAATCGGAGGATCTGAAAAGGTAGAGCTTAAGACCAGAGTAAGAAACCAGAGCGGAGTATCCGCAGAGCCGGGAACAACCGTATGGCAGCCTATTCCAAAGAAAGGCGAAGACTGGGCCGAGCTAACTAAAGGCTCAAAGGATAAGGACGGAAATGAAGTAACGGCAGCCCCATATAACCTTGAGCTTGAAAAGAAGATTACAAATCCGAATCCAAGCGTATGGAAGCTGTACTATGCAGTAAGTGCCCAGGTGCCGGAAAAGAACGCCCAGGGGAATGTCCAGTGGAGAGCGTGGGATCAGGACACCTCTAAGGTTACATGGATTCCCGAAGATCAGATGACGGATAACGACCCACGTCTTGCTGACGTAAACTGCATCAAGATGGTGGCGGAGAATGCACTGCCCACAGACCTTGATGACGCACTTGACTTTGAAGTCATGGCAACGTCAACGGATAACTCCGAGAAAAATTCCGTAATGGTTCTAAGACCCGTAGTATACAGAAACCTTACGGTAAATGCGGGAACTCCCGATGAAAAGGTGATTTCAGATACGGCACCCGGGGATGCAACAGCCCTTCTCTTTGCCACAGGTAAGATTAAGGGAACAGTCTTTGACGACCTTAACAAGAACGGCAAATGGGATAAGAGCGAGAGCGCAGCCGACCTTACAGGCGACGGAACCTACAAGGTAGAACTCTGGGGAGGAGCCGAAGGCCAAAAGCAGCTCCTTAAGACAGATAAGGTTGACCCGTCAACAGGCGAGTACAGATTTAACGGCCTTGCCACAGGAGAGGAATATGCCGGCTACTATCAGGTGAGAATCACAAACAGAGACAAGAAGGGTAAGGACTTCAGAGGAGTAAACGACGGAGAGCTTCTCTCAGACCAGATGGTAGTATCGGAAAAAATGAGAAAGGCAGAGACGGGAAGGACAAAGGATAACGCCTTTACCCATAATACGGACCCGTCAACAGACGTGCTTAAGGGCTACGCATTCTCAGACCCCATAACTGCAGTAGATGCCGCAGACTTTAGCTATTCACTGGCTCTTGGCGGCACATATAACTGCGGCGTTTACTGGGATGACCCAACAACCCTCACATTTAAGGTTGACGGAAGCAAAGGAACACTTAAGCCTCAGGAAAACGGAGATCACGTAGGCGTAATCAAAAGCACACCGACAGAGCTTATCTACGAAGGCGCGGCATGCGACACTGTAGCGTGGCCTTCGGTAGAGCCTGCAGAAGGATATGAATTTAAAGGCTGGGTACCTGAGAGCGACCCGGATGCAGAGCCCATAAAAGATCCAAAGGGAGCAACCTTCGGATACGAAGACGTACCATACGTAGCAGTATTTAAGACGGCTGAGTATCCTGCAAGCTTCGATACAAACGGCGGCAAGCCGGGAAGCATCGATAACGTTAATATTCCTTACGGAAGCGAGATTCTTGGAAATGAAAACTTCCCGGATGACCCCACCAAGGAAGGAAATGTATTCAGAGGCTGGCAGGCAACTGAAGATGCAGGAAATATCGAAAGAGGAGCATACATTACTCCGGATGACATAATGCCTGCAACAGAGGAAGGAAAGACCCTCGGCCTTAAGGCAATCTATGAGCCCGGAAACGAGGATGACGGAAAGAGCGATGAAATCACCATGGCAGCAAAGAACATTCTCGTAACACCGGAGGAAGCAAAGGAGCTGACAAAGGATAAGGTAGTAGAGGCAAGCGGCGCAAAGGCATGGATGAAGGACGATCCTTCAAAGACCGTTCCAATCGACGAAGTTAAGTCAGGCGGAAAGGACATTGCAAAGTCAGACCTTGCAAAGGGAGCTGAAGGTGACTACGAAGTAGTAATCACAAGTGAAAAGCCCGCAAAGGGTAATGCTGAGTCAGTAACCCTTACAGCAAGCGTAAGAGACAAGAAGGACGTTGACCCTGAGACAGGAAAGGGCTTTGGAGCAAACGACTTCACATATCCCACAAAGAAGGACGACGGAACTCCAAACAATCCTCTCACAGGGGAGGACGTTAAGAAGCTGGCTGACGTTGTAACTACAGGTGGCACAGACCCGGACGATGTAACAGCTAATCCGCAGGACCTTGAAGCTCTTAACGACGCAATTGAAAATGGCACGCCGGGAGACTATCCGGTTAAGCTTACGGACAAAGACGGAAACGAGGTAGAAGTAACCGTAACTCTTGAAGAACCACTTACGGCAAGCCTTGACACAAACGGCGGAAAGCCCAAGAAGATTGAGGCCGTACTCATCGACGCAGGCGAGCCCATTCTTAAGTCTGATAAGTTCCCGACCGGTGACAAAGCACCGACAAAGGACGGAGCAGAGCTTCGTGGCTGGGAAGTAACAGAAGATGCAGGAGCCCTTAAAGCAGGTGACATAATAGGCGATGAAACCAAGATGCCGGAAGTACCGGTTAAGCTTAAGGCAGTCTGGGAAGATAACACGGGAACCGATAAAGACGGAAACCCGTCAGAAGTAAAGGGCAACAGTGAAGGAATCGGCATGGCGGCTAATGACTTTATCATTACCCCTGAGGAAGCAGATTCTCTCACCCCGGAAGAAGCCATTACAAACTCAGGTGCCAAGGCCTGGGAAAAGGCAGACCCGAGCAAAGACGTTCCAATGGATCCTGCAGCAACAAAGGTTAAAAACAACGGCGACGGAACAGTTACGGTTAAGCTTGTGACAGAGCCTCTTGACGGCGAGACTGCAAGCAAGGAAGTCACAGCCAAGGTTAAAGACCATAAAGCAGTTGATGACACCGGAAGAAACGGCTTTGGAGCAAACGACTTCACATATCCTACAGTGGATAATGAAGGAAATCCGAGCAAGCCTCTCACCGAGGACGACGTCAAGAAGCTGGCTGACGTAGTTACCATCGGCGGCACAGACATTGACGATGTAACGGTAGACCCTGATGACCTTAAGAAACTTAACGATGCAGTTAAGGACGGAAAGACAGGAGACTACCCTGTAAAGATTA
>DFGY01000065.1 GCA_002372505.1 Firmicutes bacterium UBA3738 | reverse complement strand
TGGGACTGGGAAAAGGTCATAACAAAGGAACAGAGAAACGACGAATACCTGGAGGAGGTCGTTGTTAAACTATATACAGCTCTGAAAAATCTGGGTGATTACGTTAACAGAAGCTTCCCGGAAATAAAGACAGAGCTGCCTAACGAAATATTCTTTATAGATTCCCAGGAGCTTGAGGATATGTATCCTGGCAAGACCCCCAAGGAAAGGGAAGATCTGATCACAGAGGAAAAGCGCGCCGTATTCATTAAGAAAATCGGCGGCCCCTTAAAGTCAGGTGAAAAGCACGATGGCAGATCTCCGGACTACGACGACTGGGAGCTTAACGGTGACATACTCCTTTGGTGCGATGTACTGGACAGATCCTTCGAAATATCTTCCATGGGCATCAGGGTAGATGAAGATGCTATGCTGAGGCAACTTAGAATGGCCAACGCCGAGGAAAGGCTTAAGCTGCCATTCCACCAGGCCATAATGAACAAAGAACTGCCATATTCCATCGGCGGCGGAATCGGTCAGAGCAGATTGTGCATGTACTTCCTGAGAAAGGCGCACATTGGTGAGGTTCAGGTATCCGTATGGCCGGAGGAAATGGTAAAGCAGTGTGAAGAAGCAGGCATCCAGTTGCTCTAAGTTAAATGAAGTACGCCGGACTGGTAATAGACAACAAGAGCGATCAGACCGACACTCTTTACACATATGGATGCAGCGATGATGTACGTCCGGGTCAAAAGGTGTATGTCAGTTTTGGCAGGGGTAAAAAACTAAGACCTGCCTACGTTTTTTCTGTTTCCGATGAACCTGAGGCCGAGTACAAAAATTTAAAGCACATTGAAGAGGTGGATCCGGATGTATCCCTCTCAGAAGAAATGGTAAAGACCTGCATATGGATGAAAAAAAGATACCTATGCAGATATATCGATGCAGTAAATCTGTTCACTCCTGTTGGTAAAGCTCTTAAAAGCGGCAAGGTGAGAAAGCCCTTTGCGGGCTTGGCCGGTGAGGAACAGATAATAGACAGTCTCACTGCTGATCAGCAAAAGGCAATTGACGAAATAGAAGGGAGCCCTGGCCATGACATATTTCTCATTCACGGCGTCACGGGTAGCGGCAAGACAGAAATATATATGCAGCTGATCAGAAGAGCGTTAGACGAAGGAAAGACTGCAGTAATGATGGTCCCTGAGATATCGCTTACGAAGCAGATAATTGACCGCTTCATTGGAAGATTCGGCAGTGAAAATGTGGCAGTACTCCACAGCAAATTATCTGCGGGAGAGCGTCACGACGAGTGGATGAGGATCAGAAGCGGCCAGGCAAAAATAGTCATAGGCGCCAGGTCGGCTGTATTTGCGCCTCTGGAAAATGTGGGCGTATTCATTCTTGACGAGGAACACGAAAGCACATACAAATCGGAAAGCGTTCCAAGGTACGACACAGTGGAGGTGGCTGTGAAGCGTGCAATGGCTATGGATGCAAAGGTGGTCCTGGGCAGCGCCACTCCTTCCGTTGTGTCCTACAGCAGATGCGGTGAAGGCATATATAAACTACTGGAGCTAAAGGAGCGGTACAACAAGGTAAAGCTGCCGGATGTGGAAATAGTGGATATGCGAAGGGAACTTCGTAGTGGCAATAAGACTATTTTCAGCGAAACCCTTTATAATAATATGGTGAAGACTCTTGAAGAGGGAAAGCAGGTAATACTGTTCCTCAACAGAAGAGGCCATTCCACCTTCGTTTCCTGCAGAGAATGCGGCCACGTACTGGGGTGTCCCGATTGCGGAATATCCCTGACATACCACAAGGGAATTGGCAAAGTAGTGTGCCATTACTGCGGATATACGGAGGACGTGCCGGAGAAATGTCCCGAATGCGGCAGCGGATATATAAAATATTTCGGAGCCGGGACAGAAAAAATCGAGGAAGAAGTGGCAAATCTATTCCCGGATTATAAGACGGACAGGCTGGACTTTGACAGCATGAGGCGCAAGGGCAGTCTGGAAAAAATACTAAAGGATTTCGGCGATGGAAAGACGAAAATTCTCACAGGCACCCAGGTGGTGGCAAAGGGTCTGGACTTTAAGAACGTAGGCCTTGTAGGAATTGTATCTGCCGACGTAAGCCTGAACATCCCCGACTACAGATCGGCGGAAAGAACATTCCAGCTGGTCACCCAGGCGGCGGGAAGAGCCGGAAGAGGTGATGAAGAAGGCAAGGTAATAATACAGACATATACGCCGGACAACTACGCCATTAAGGCGGCGGCTATGCAGGATTACCAATCCTTCTACGAACAGGAAATACAGTTCAGAAAGCTCAGAACTTATCCGCCCTACAGTGATTTCATACAGATAGTAATCGGCAGCAGCGATCAAGGCGTAGCTACTTCCGTGGCAGATGAGTGGGAGGCGGAAATAAGAAAGAGCCTGGGAGAGGAAAGCGGCAATGTGCTTCCTCACGCCGGCATGCTTACCACGGCAAAGGAAGGGTATAAAGAAGCAATAATGATAAAATGTCCAAAGGGACAGAGAAATAAATACTTTAGAATAATTTCGCCCTTGCGGGAGAGCGTAAAAGGTGATAAAAGAAAATACAGCGTTAGCGTGGATGTAAATCCATACAGCATGTGGAGGAGTTAAAATGGCACTGAGAAATATTTTCGTCGAAGGAGACGATATTCTAACGAAAAAATGCAAGAAAGTTGATGAAGTAAACGACCGGGTGCGCCAGCAGATGGAAGATATGCTGGAAACCATGAGAGACCAGATGGGCGTGGGAATTGCTGCTCCCCAGGTGGGACTTCTCAAGCGCATGTGCATCATTGAGCCTGAAGAAGGCAAGGTCATTTACATGATTAACCCTGAAATAACCGGCAGGGTAGGCGAGCAGGAAGGATACGAAGGATGCCTCTCCGTTCCGGGAGTAATCGGTAAGGTTAAAAGACCTCTGAGCATTAAGGTTGACGCCCTGGATCTGGATGGCAAAATGCAGAGATACACATTCACGGATTTTGAAGCCGTGGTTGCAAGTCACGAAATAGATCACCTTGACGGCATACTGTATACTTCCAAGGCTACGGACATACATGAGCCGCAGCCGGGTGAAATGGCAGACCCGGATGAAGCCGAGGATGCCGAAGAAGTAGAAGAGGGAGATTTGGAAAAATGAAAATCGTATTTATGGGCACTCCGGATTTCGCTTCGAAGTCGCTGGAGGCACTAGTTGAATCCGGCTACGAAGTAGCCTTGGCGGTGACCCAGCCCGATGCAAAAAAAGACAGAGGCAAGAAGGTGAAATTCCCGCCTGTAAAAGAAGCGGCCATAGCTGCGGGTATTGATGTGATGCAGCCTGAGAAGGTCAGAGATGAGGACTTCATGAAAGCCATGAAGAGTATTAATCCTGACCTTATTGTAGTTGCAGCCTATGGGCAGATACTGCCAAAGGAACTGCTGGAGCTGCCGAAATTCGGATGCGTCAATGTTCACGCCTCCCTTCTTCCTAAGTTCAGAGGCTCGGCTCCGATTCAGCACGCCATTCTTTCCGGCGATGAAAAGACCGGCGTGACCATAATGCAAATGGCTGAAGGCCTTGATACAGGCGACATGCTGACAAAGGCTGAAGTGGACATAGATCATAAAAACTGCGAAGAGCTCCATGACGAGCTTGCAAAGGTCGGCGCAAAATTGCTGGTAGATACGATACCGTTAATTGAAAGCGGCCGGGTTACACCGGAGAAACAGGATGACTCTCTGGCCACCCTTGCACCTATGCTGAGTAAAAAAGACGGCCTGGTGGATTTTTCACTTTCGGCCGAAGAGATAGAAAGAAAGATCAGGGCCTTTTATCCCTGGCCCGGGACCTTCACATACCTTGATGGAGAGATGTTCAAAATCTGGCAGGGCCGCGCTTTGAATGAGGACGGAGGAAAGGAGCCGGGCTCGGTGCTTGGCGCAGATAAGGAAGGAATAAAGGTGTGCTGCGGAAAAGACGCATTGCTCCTTGAAACCGTACAGGCACCGGGGAAAAAGCGCATGAGCGCAGAGGATTATCTTAAGGGGAATAAGATTGAAATTTCCACGATTTTAGGGTAAAATATTTGGTGGACTTTTTATAGGAGATATGAAATGTTTTATTTTGATTGGACTATGATACTCTTGATACCTGCGGTGCTACTGACATTTCTGGCGCAAGGCAGGGTAAAATCAGCATTTGCAAGGTACTCACAGGTGCCGAGCAGGTGCGGAATGACAGGAGAACAGGTAGCGAGGAGGATATTGGACAGTAATGGCCTGATGGATGTTCCTGTTGGATATGTGCAGGGCTCACTGACGGACCATTACGATCCGCGAAGTAGAGATATAAAGCTTTCGGATGATGTATACGCAAGCAATTCAGTAGCTGCAATTGCCGTAGCCGCCCACGAGTGCGGTCACGCTCTTCAGCACAGTCACGGATATTCTCTGCTGGTGATCAGGAATACTATAGCAGGGCCCGTAAGCTTCGTATCAATGGCCAGCTGGCCCCTTCTGATAGTAGGTATTCTGCTCATTCAGATGGGTAACTGGCAGACGGGCAATTTGCTGTTTAACATAGGGGTAATAGCATTCGCTGCAGTGGTAGTATTCCACCTTGTGACACTTCCGGTGGAGCTTAACGCCAGCAGCAGAGCCCTAAAGCAACTTGAAAGTGAAGGTATAGTGGCCGGTGAAGAAATAGCCGGCGCAAAAAAGGTATTATCCGCAGCTGCGCTCACATATGTAGCAGCACTGGCAATGGCAGTTGCGCAACTGCTGAGATTATTACTCATAAGAGGGAGAAACTAAAGGGAGGAACATAATGGATAACAACAGAAGAACAGTTTATCACACATTGATGGATGTTGAGACAAAAGGCGCTTATTCCAATATCGCCATTAATCATCAGATAATACTGCACAAGCCAAACAACGTTCCTTTCGTCAGGGAACTGGCTTACGGAGTTCTTGAAAACAAAATGCTGCTGGATTACGTAATCGATGCCCTCATTCCAAAGGATGTGGAAAAGCTTAAGCCCAGCGATCTTACAATACTTCGCATGGGAATATACCAGCTGGCTCAGATGGATTCCGTACCGGAATATGCGGCAGTAAACGAGAGCGTCATTCTCGCAAAGAAATTTGCAAGAGGGCGTGAAGGCTTCATCAACGGAGTCCTCAGATCATATATTAACGAAAAATACAACATCAAGCTTCCGGACAGAAGTGAAGATGAAGTCAGATATCTATCCATAAAGTATTCGTATGAACCGTGGATTATCAGGCTCTGGCTTGAAACCTACGACGTTGAATTCGTTGAAGAACTCCTCAGAGCTGGAAACGAAACACCCAGCGTATGTATCAGACTTAACTGGCTTAAGATAATGAAGCCGGATCTTATCAGAGAGCTTACGGCAAGAGGATATGAAGTTACCGAAGGTAAATTCGCCAGCAATGCTCTTCATGTAAAGGGACAGGGACTCCTCGATACAGCCTTCTACAAGGACGGTCTGTTTTCCGTTCAGGACGAGGCATGCCAGGTTGTAGCTCAGATGCTGGATCCAAAGCAGGGAGACCTGGTAATGGACGTATGCGCTGCACCGGGAGGCAAAGCCCTTTCCATAGCAGAGCGCATGAATAACAAGGGTACGGTAATCGCATCGGACATTTACAAGAGAAGAGTAGAAATAGCTGACCGCGAGGCGAGAAGACTTGGAATCAGCATTATCCAGACACGCACATGGGATGCAACAAGGGTGGACTCCACAATGGTGGAAAAGGCCGACAAGGTTCTCGTGGATGCTCCGTGCTCAGGCTTCGGAGTAATAAGAAGAAAGCCAGAAATAAAATTCAGAAAGAATGAAGATGAAATAGCAGCCCTTCCGGCAAAACAGCTGGCCATTCTCAAGGCATCATCAAGCTACGTTAAGCCGGGCGGCGTGCTCATGTACTGCACATGTACAATCAATCCATATGAAAATGAACGTGTAGTTGCCGACTTCCTGAGAAAGACGGATTCTTTCAAGGTGGAGGAAAGCAGACAGTTCATGCCTAACGTAGACGGCACGGATGGATTCTTCATTTGTAAAATGAGAAAAGTGACTAATATTATTAACCATGAAATGGCAGGACTCAGATGATTGAAGCAGGACTTGCAAGCGACAAAGGAAAAGTGCGGGAAAACAACGAGGATGCGTGCCTCGTTCTTCCCGCTGATCAGGTATACGTTGTAGCTGATGGTGTAGGAGGCAACAACTCCGGCGAATACGCCAGTAAGACGGCGGTTACTTCGGTTGCGGAGTTCATCAGGGAAAACGATTTAAGCAATGTCAGTGACGAAAATGATCTGGCTGTTTTACTGCGTCAGTGTATTAATGAAGTGAATAAGACTATTTTCACTACGGCGAGAGAGCTGCCAGAGAGTAAAGGAATGGCAACAACTCTCGTTATTTGCTTAATGAGAAATGACAGGGCATACTTTGTGAACATCGGTGACAGCCGTGCCTACCTTAAACGCGGCAGCAGTATTTTTCAGGTTACCGAGGATCATTCATATGTGAATACGCTCCTGAAAATGGGAGTAATAACCCGGGATGAAGCCAAAGGCCACGCCAGGGGAAATATAATTACGAGAGCAATAGGCGCCGAGGCAAATGTCCAGGGCGACCTTTATCAGACTGACCTTGAAGAGGGAGACGTCATTGTGCTGTGCACCGACGGTCTTCACAATGAGGTTAGCGAAGAAAAAATGAATAAGATTATCGAAGCTGACAAAGGAATGAAAGAACTGGCCGAGGAACTTGTGGATGCCGCCAATGATGCAGGCGGCGCAGACAATGTTACGGTTGTATGTTTGAAATATAGGAAGGGGGCTCGCGATGAGCAGTAAGGTTATCGTCGGAAGATACGAACTTCTGGAGAAAATCGGCGACGGAGGAATGGCCGTCGTATACAAGGCGAAGGACAGACTCTTAAATCGCCTTGTTGCCGTTAAAATATTAAAGCCTGAATACACCAATGATGAGAAATTCATAAATAACTTCAGGAAGGAATCCCATGCGGCTGCAAGCCTGTCACACCCTAACATAGTCAGCATCTATGATGTGGGTAAAGAGGGTAACATTAACTACATAGTAATGGAGCTCGTTGAAGGAAGACCCTTGAGCAAGATTATAAAGGACGAAGCACCCCTCAACTATAACAGGGTAATCGACCTTTCAAAACAGATTGCTTCAGGTCTTTCCGCAGCTCACAAGCACGGGATAATACACAGGGATGTAAAGCCTCACAATATTCTGGTTAATGAGGACGGCATTGCTAAAATCGCCGACTTCGGAATAGCAAAGGCTATCAGTACAACAACGATTATAGACGGAACAAACGATACCATTATGGGATCGGTACATTACTTCTCTCCTGAACAGGCAAGAGGCGGATACGTAGACGAAAAGAGTGATATTTATTCACTTGGAATTGTTATGTATGAAATGCTTACGGGACAGGTACCCTTTGATGGAGACAACCCGGTAACCGTTGCCCTCATGCATATTAACGATCAGATGACTCCGCCTTCTCAGCTGGCTACCGGCATTCCTCCGGGGCTGGAGAGAATTGTGGTAAAGGCTACGGACAAATATCAGAGCAACAGATTTAAATCTGCCGACGATGTAATTACAGCTTTGGACAATCTGGAGCTGGTGGGCAGAGTTGTTGGGCAATCCATGTTTGTCAATCAGGAGCCGGAGCGTCCGCCCATGCCGGCTGCCCCAAGCCCCTCTGAGGAAATTGCCGCAAAGGCAGCTGAAAACGAGGTAGTGGAAAGAAAAACCAAAGGAAAGAAGAAAATAGTAATTGCTATTATTCTGGTGCTGGCTCTCTTGGCCGGCCTGGCAATTGCAGCTTACTCCATGGGGCTCATAGGACCTAAGGATATAAGAGTGCCCAACCTGGAAGGCAGCACTGTGGAAGAAGCTCAGGAAAAGCTTGAAAAGATTGAACTAAAACTGGAAGTTGTGGAATACGAGAAGAGCGACAAGTATGAAGCAGGTGAGATTATCAGTCAGGACCCTGTAAAGGGAACTAAGGTCAGAAAGAACGCAGTAGTTGAAGTAATAGTATCGAAAGGCTCCGACGAAGCACTGGTTCCAAATGTTGTCGGTAAAACCGAAGAGGAAGCGACAAATATACTGGATGCTGCCGGATACACAGTTAAAGTCAGAGAAAAAACTTCAACCAAGCCTAAAGGGGAGGTACTTGAACAGGATCCTTCCGCGGGAGTGAGACTGAAGAAAGGTGAGACTGTAACCATAACAATAAGCGACGGCAAGGGTGTGGAAAAAGTAACCGTGCCCAGTCTTCTCGGGCTTCCTGCCGATGAGGCCAGAGCTAAGCTTGAAAGCGCAGGACTAAAGGCCGGCATGACCGCCGAAGATTACAGCGACACCTATGCCAAGGGCAAGATTATGTCCCAGGAAGAGGAAGCCGGTACAAAGGTTGAGAAGGGCTCTGCAGTAGGTTTTACAGTATCCAAGGGGCCAAGAAGCTCTGAAGGCAGAGTTAAACTGTTTGTTGACTACACAGACGCTAAGAACGATGTATTCTACATGACGGTAACAGTTTCCGATGAGGATGGTACACGTAATGTAGTTTCAAACCAGCAGTGCAACAAAGAAGAAGAGGGAACGACGCTGAACATAGATGGTAAGGGTACGGGAACCATTACCGTAATATTCGACAATGAGACTGTAATGAGGCGTAATGTTGACTTTGCCACAGGAGAAATGTCCTGATGCAAGGAACGATAATAAAGGCTATAGCCGGGTTTTACTACGTAAAGACTGATGAGGGCATATATGAATGCAGAGCCCGAGGCGTCTTCAAAAATGAAGGAATAACGCCTTACGTGGGGGATGAAGTAAGTATAGAGGTAACCCATGAAGGAGATATGGAGGGCTTCGTTACTGAAATTACCCGGCGCAGCAACAGCTTCATCAGACCGCCCATTGCCAACGTAGAGCAGTTCGCAATAGTTGTCGCGGCAACCAAGCCTAAACCAAACACACTGACCATCGATAAATTTCTGGTTATGGCGGAGCATTCCCATACGGATATAGTGCTGATTATTACAAAGGCGGATATAGATAAGTCGGGAAATGCAAAAAGACTTGAAAGTATTTATAAAAGTATATATCCTGTGTACATTGTAAACGCAAAAACCGGTGAGGGAATGGAAAGCCTTGAAGAAGTGCTGAAGGGAAAAAGGACTGCTTTTGCCGGAGCTTCCGGAGTAGGGAAGTCGACACTTTTAAACAGACTCCACCCCGAGGCCAACGCCCAGGTAGGCGGCGTAAGCGAAAAGACAAAGCGGGGCAGGCACACTACCCGGCATGTGGAACTATATGAAATGGATTTCGGCGGGCAGATATATGACACTCCCGGCTTTACATCCTTCGATATACTGGAGGCCGAAGAAGACGAGCTTCACCATATGTTTCCGGAAATGCGGCCCTACATAGGCAGGTGCAGATTCGATGACTGCAGACATCTGGAAGAACCGGAATGTGCAGTGCGGGCGGCCCTTGAAGAAGGATTGATAAACGAAAGCAGATATGCGTCATACAGGGCGCAAATTGAAAGTATTAGAGAGGAAAAGAAATGGCAATATTAGCCCCATCAATATTATCAGCTGATTTTTCGAAACTTGCAGATGATGTGGCAAGGGCGGAAAAAGGAGGCGCAAGGTTTTTACATGTTGATGTAATGGATGGACACTTTGTACCCAATATTAGCTTTGGTGCAGCAGTAATGAAGAGTCTGCTGGGAAAGACAGGACTCCCCTTTGATGTTCACCTTATGATTGAGCGTCCGGATGATTATCTGGAAGATTTTATTACGGAAAAAACCGAATATATAACAGTTCACCAGGAGGCATGCACTCACCTTCACAGGACTGTGCAGCATATTAAAAGCGCAGGAGCAAAGGCGGGAGTATCAATTAATCCGGCTACTCCTTTAAGTGCAATAGAAGAAATATTATGTGATGTGGATATGGTACTGATTATGTCAGTGAACCCGGGATTCGGTGGACAGAAGCTCATTCCATCGGCTCTTGACAAAGTTAAGAGATTGGCAAAGCTTAGAGATGAGCTTGGCTATGATTTTAAAATCGAGCTGGATGGAGGCGTTACCATCGACAATGTAATGGAAGTAGTGGATGCAGGCGTTGATATAGTTGTAGCAGGATCCGCTGTCTTCGGTTCAGATGACATAGAAAAAACGACTAAAAAAATTGTGGAGAGTATTTAATGGAAAATGTGAATAACCTGGCCCAAAATCCCGATATTGAAATGATGGAGGACATTACACCACAGAGGGCACAGAACAATAAGAAAAAGAAAAAAGGTGGTAAAAAGAAAAAGCGTATTATTATAACAATTATAATATTGTTGTTGCTCATTTTTATTGCTGCAGGCGCACTGGTCCTATGGTATTTGTACAACTGGGTCGGTGAAGAATTTGATTTGATGAATCATGTGAATATAGACAAGAAGGAATTGTGCATTAACGAAGAGGCGGAGAAAAATCTTTCGGACTATCGGAATATTTTAATCCTTGGAATCGATAAACGTAAAGGCGAGGATATTGAAATATGCCGCAGCGATGCCATGATTGTAGCTTCAATTCACAAAAAAACCGGGAAGGTCAAGATGGTATCCGTCGTAAGAGATTCCTACCTCCAGCTGGATGAGAATGACGAACTTGTAATTGACAAGCTCACCCATGCCCATGCCTTTGGCGGTCCGAAGAATACCATGAGAGCCCTTAACAGGAATCTGGATCTTAACATTTCGGAATTCGTCCGCATAGACTGGCAGACCGTAGCCGATACAGTTGATAGTCTGGGAGGCCTTGAACTGGAAGTTCACAAGAGTGAAATCAAACAATTAAACAAATATATAAAAGATACAAACAAAAGTCTTCAAGGTGATACAACTAAAATCAAAAAGCCGGGCAAGCAGGTTCTTAACGGTGTACAGACAGTTTCTTACTGCCGTATAAGAAAAAGCGACGGCGATGCCCAAAGAGCAAGTAGATACCGCACGGCTCTCGTAGCCGCAATTAATAAATTGCGCAAGGCAGGTCCCAAGGCCATTGATAAGACAGCCGATACGGTACTTCCACAGATTACCACCAACATATCATCGGAAGATCTTCGTGATATGCTGTTAAAGTATTACAATATGAAAATAGACGAAAGTGTAGGATGGCCGTACACATGGGATGGTGCATTAATTAACGGAATATGGTATGATGTGCCGATAACACTTATATCAAATAATGAAGATCTTTATAAAGATGTGTTTGAGAAAAAGGATTACGAACCTTCAGACACAGTTAAAGAAATACACGACCAGATAATTATGGAATCAGGCTACGACGAAGATCAGCCTGCCCAGATAACCAACAAGGAGTAAGTATGGGATTATCAGAGATAATCAAAGAACATATAGTATGGCGACATCAGATATTTAAGCTGGCTAAGTCCGATCTTATAAAGACTTATAGCGGAGCGGCTTTGGGCTGGGCCTGGGCTGTGATTAAGCCTTCGGTTACGATATTTGTATTCTGGTTCGCCTTTTCAACAGGTCTGAGGGATAGAGCCGGTATTGAGAATTTCCCGTTTTTCCTGTGGCTGGTTGCGGGAATAATCTCCTGGTTTTATATTCAGGAGATGATTATGCAAGGTGCCAGCGCCATGAGGAAAAATCGGCATCTTGTCACGAAGATGAAATTCCCCATTTCCACAATACCTACTTTTGTATCACTGTCGAAAATGGTTGTGCATTTGGTGCTCTTAGTGGCTATAGTGGTGATTTACTGCATTGCCGGATACTTCCCGACGGTTTATTACATCCAGCTCCTGTGGTATTTGGTCACCATGTTTATTTTCTGTGTTGGCTGGTGCTTGTTCGCATCTATGCTTGGAGCTATAAGCCAGGACTTTGTCAATCTGGTAAAGGCCTTTACTACGGCACTTTTCTGGATGTCCGGTATAATGTTTGACATTCATAAAATTGACAAACCATGGGCTCAGCTTATATTTAAGCTTAACCCTATTACATATACTGTTGAAGGATACAGAAACTGCTTTGTATATCAAAAATGGTTTTGGGAAGAACCGAAGCTGCTTGCGGTATATCTGGTCGAAATGCTTATAATGTGGGTGCTGGCACTGTGGATATACAGAAAACTGCGTAAAGATATTCCGGATGTTTTGTAGGAGAAAAAATGGCCGATAATATTATTGAATTTAAAAACGTAACGAAGACATACAAACTATTTAAAAACGACAAGAAGCGTCTGCTATCAGTGTTTAACAAGAGGGTTAAATACAAGGAAAAGCAGGCAGTTAACGATGTGTCCTTTACCATTAAGAGAGGCGAATCGGTAGCTCTTCTGGGAAAGAACGGTGCCGGAAAGTCTACAATTCTTAAAATCGTAACCGGCGTAACCTTTCCAACGAAGGGCGAGGTAAAAGTAAATGGCCGGGTAAGTGCTCTTTTGGAGTTGACTGCTGGCTTTGACCAGGAAATGACCGGACGAGAGAATATTTATCTTAAGGGCCAGATTATGGGGCTTAAGGATTCGGATATTCATGATTTGGAAGAGACTATAGTGGATTTTGCTGAGCTGGGGGATTATATCGATCAGCCGGTGCGTACATATTCCAGCGGTATGAAAGCCCGCTTGGGCTTTGCTATTAACGTAAACATTGAGCCGGAAATCCTTATTATAGACGAAGCCCTCAGCGTAGGCGATGCACAGTTTAAAAAGAAATGCAGAAAAAGGGTAAATGAAGTTATGCAGTCGGACAATATTACTTTGCTGTTCGTAACCCACGCTTCGGGAGTAGCCAAGGAGTTCTGCGAGCGCGGAATTGTAATGAAAAATGGTAAACTTATTTTTGATTCAGATATTGACTCAGCAGTCAAAAAGTACGAAGATATGATAAAGTAATATTACTTATCAGGAGATATAAAGTGAGTGATAAAAAGAGGAAAATATTAATATTATTTGGAGGCACCTCGCCGGAGCATGAGGTATCGAGAAATTCAGCCGCATGTGTCGTCGACAATATTGACCGTGACATTTTCGATGTCAGGGTTATTGGCATTACAAAGGAAACGGGTAAGTGGCTCCTGACAAATGCCACCAGGCCCCAGATGGCTGACGGCAGCTGGGAGTTCCTCGAAGATAACATTCCATGTATTCTTTCACCGGACAGAACCGTTCACGGTATCGTTTCAGAGCAGGGGACAGAGCGCATTGACTGCGTGTTCCCGGTATTCCACGGCGAATGCGGTGAGGATGGCACCATACAGGGTCTCTTTGAAATTGCAGGCATTCCCTATGTAGGTGCCGATGTAACTTCGTCGGCCAACTGCATGGACAAGACCATTACAAAGATGATAGTTGAGCGCACGGGAATAAGGCAGGCAGAGTATTATGCGACTGACAGAGTGACATTTTCTCGTAACGCTTTAGGCATAATCGATGAGATAGAAAAGAAGTTTGACGGAGCATATCCATTGTTCGTAAAGCCGGCGAGCACAGGTTCCTCCGTTGGCATTTCCAAGGCAAAGAACAGAGAGGGACTATTCGAAGGAATTAAAGAAGCCCTTACTCTGGACGAGAAGGTCCTCATTGAAGAGACCATTGTAGGCAGGGAATTTGAAACTGCAGTGCTTGGAAACAGCGATTTATTTGTAGCACCGGTAGGGGAGGTAATTTCAGGCAACGAGTTTTACGACTACGAAGCCAAATACAGTACAACCCTTCAGAAGACTCAAATCGTAACGGACGTTGATACGGCAAAGCTGGACGAGTTTAGAGATGCAGCCGCCGTGGTATATAAGGCAATGAACTGCAAGGGAATGGCCAGAGTGGACTTCTTCTACGAGGAAGGCACGGGAGAACTGGTCTTCAACGAACTTAACACGATTCCCGGGTTCACACCGACAAGCATGTACCCACAGATGTGCATGGCAGGAGGACTTGAATATAGCGAACTTATAACCAAACTGATAGACTTAGCAATGGAGGAAATATAAAATGGCAATGGCAAAAATCGATTTTTCAAACGAGGAACAAAGACATGCGTTCAGACATACTTCTGCACACGTACTGGCTCAGGCAATTAAGGAAGTATGGCCGGAGGCAAAGCTGGCAATAGGTCCTGCTATCGATGACGGTTTCTACTACGACATCGATCTGGACCATAAGGTTGACGATGAAGACCTTAAGACACTGACTAAGGTAATGAAGAAGATTATTAAACAGAATCTTCCTCTCGAGTATCATGAGAGAACGAGAGAAGA
>DFGY01000031.1 GCA_002372505.1 Firmicutes bacterium UBA3738 | reverse complement strand
CTTGCTTCTGCTTGGATGTCTGAGTTTTCTTAAGGCCTTTGCCTCAATCTGACGTATACGCTCACGGGTTACGTCAAATTGCTTGCCTACTTCCTCAAGTGTTCTGGCTCTGCCGTCTTCAAGTCCGAATCTGAGTTTCAGAACCTTCTGCTCACGCTCCGTCAGTGTGTCGAGAACTTCTACCAGCTGTTCCTTCAGCATGCTGTTGGCAGTGGCATCCGCCGGAGCCGGTACGTCGTCATCGGGAATGAAGTCGCCAAGGTGGCTGTCTTCCTCTTCACCTATTGGTGTTTCCAGGGATACAGGCTCCTGGGCAATCTTAAGAATCTCCCGGACTTTATCTTCTGTAATATCCATTTCCTGAGCTATTTCTTCAGGGGTTGGCTCACGGCCAAGCTCCTGGAGCAGCTGTCTTTGGATCCTCATAAGTTTATTTATAGTCTCAACCATGTGTACGGGAATTCTGATTGTACGTGCCTGGTCGGCTATGGATCTGGTAATGGCCTGCCTGATCCACCAGGTTGCATAGGTTGAGAACTTAAATCCCTTGCGCCAGTTAAATTTGTCTACGGCTTTAATGAGTCCCAGGTTACCTTCCTGAATGAGATCCAGGAACAGCATTCCTCTGCCTACGTAACGCTTGGCTATACTTACTACCAGCCTGAGGTTTGACTCGCAGAGCTTGCGCTTAGCCTCTTCGTCTCCGGCTTCCATTCTCTTTGCAAGTTCTATTTCTTCCTCAGCCGTCAGCAGGGGCACTTTACCGATTTCCTTCAGGTACATTCTTACCGGGTCATCTACAGCAACGGTCTTCGGAAGAGTGCTCTCAAGGTCTCCATCATCCTCATCCTTTTTGTCCTTGCTGTCATCCTCTTCCCCGTCTTCTTTTTCAATGTCTGCCAGCTCAAAATCCTCCGGGTTTTCTTCGCTGACTATTTCTATTCCCTTGCTGATAAGCTCGTCGTAGATTTCTTCCATTTCATCCTTGTCGAAATCTACAGCCTCCAGCTGGCGTCCTATTTCGGCATAGGAAAGCTTGCCCATGACCGCTGTTTTTTCAAGGTCGGCAATATAGTCGGCCTTTGTTTTCTGTTTACCTTCTTCAGATGTTTCTTCCCCGTCTGCCTTTGGTTCTTCTGCAGGTTCCTTTACTTCCGGGGCATCAGCCTTTTTCTTGCCGGCTTTCTTCTTGGGAGCAGCCTTCTTATCTGCCTCTTTTTTAGCAGTTTCCTTCTTTGAAGTTTCTTTTTTCGCAGTCTCTTTTTTTGCGGTTTCCTTCTTCGTTTCTTTCTTTGCAGTTTCTTTCTTCGCAGTTTCTTTTTTCTTTGTCTCTTTCTTTCCGCTTTCCTTTTTTGAAGCCTCATCCTTTGCAGACTTCTTTTTCTTGGTCTCTTCCTTTTTCGGTTCCATTTCGTCAATTAAATCCTGAATGTCAACATGGGCATCTGCACGTTTCCTTTTTGCAGGCTCTGCATTTGCCCCACTCTTCCTCACTCTGACTTGTTTTCCGGTAGTGTTTGCCAATTCACTTCCCCCTTACGTTAAGTTCTCTTTGAATATCACTTAATTCTTTCATTAACTCACTCATCTTCTCCGCACCGCCTACACTGTCGGCCATTTCAATTGTGGCTATGAGCTCACTTTCGCGGGCCCTAAGCTCCTGACGCTCAATTTTGCGTATGCACTCTGCAAATATTTCCTCAGTGTGTCCTGCAAGTTTTATGTCCCGCCTTATTTCTTCAAGAGATCTTACATCCTCTTCATCAATAATATCTTCCAACTTGTTGATGTCTATCTCTTCACCGGCTTCTCTAACCTGCTTCATGGCACTAAGTATACCCGCAGACGAAGGTGTTTTAAACAATTTATTGTAATTTACGTCCCTGTCCAAATAAGATGCATCGGTGAGAATCACTTTTATCAGCGTCTTCTCTACATTTGTCATGGGGATCCTGACCTGGGAATCCGCTCTGGCTGCCCGCTCAGGTTTCCTGGAGCGTCTGGCCATTTCAGCCCTGATGGCTCCTTCGGAAATATCGTTTTCCTTGGCCAGCTTCTTTATGTACATATCTCCTTCCACCGGGCTTAGCTCCGATAGTATTACCGCTGCATCCTTCAGGTAATCTATCCTGCCCTCCACTGTGGAAAGGTCATGGTTTCTCTTTGCGTTATCCAGCTTGAATTCGGCAAAGGGCACCGCATTTCTTGCCAGCTCCAGATAGGCTTCCTTGCCCCTCTTCTTTATGAATTCATCGGGATCCTTGCCATCTGTGACTTTTAATATATGTACCTTTAAGCCTTCGTTTTTCAGTATATCCATTCCCCGAAGAGCGGCGTTTATTCCAGCCTCGTCCGCATCGTAGGAAAGGATAATGTTCCTGGTGTATCTCTTAAGTATTTTGGCCTGGCTGTCCGTAAGGGCCGTTCCAAGCGACGCAGATACATTCCTGACGCCGGCCTGATACAGGGATATTACGTCCATATACCCTTCCACCAGAATGGCAGCATCTTCTTTGTTTATTTCATTTCTGGTTATGTTTAAACCGTAGAGGTTATTCTTCTTTTTAAATATGGGAGTCTCCTGGGAATTCAGGTACTTTGGCATGGCATCTCCCATTGCCCTGCCGCCAAAGCCGATAACCTTGCCGCTGGTATTTTGAATGGGGAATATTACTCTTTCCCTGAATTTGTCGAATACCTTACCGTTTGATTCCGACACGAGACCCACAAGCTTTAATTTATCGTCACTATATCCTAAATTGTTAAGATATGTCCTCAGGCTGTCCCATTCTCCGTCGGCCCATCCTATGCCAAATACCCTCAGGGTTTCGTCATCAAGACCTCTCTCCCTCATGTATGGCAGGCCGGGATTGGGCTTTTCTCTTAAGGCCTTGTAGAAAAATCTAGCCGCCTGTCTGTTAATCTCAAATAGCTCATCCTTCTTCTCACCGCCGGGCCGGCTTACCTTTTTTACCTCCAGCCCCACTTCATCGGCAAGCTTTTCAAGAGCCTGCATGAAATCCATGTTGTAATACTCCTGCATGAAGGAGATTACGTCTCCATGCTTGTTGCATCCAAAGCAGGTGTAGCGCTGCTTTGTTTCGGAAACCACGAAGGATGGGGTCTTTTCATTGTGGAAGGGACAGAGCCCCTTGTAATTTATCCCTGCCTTCTTCAGGTTTACAACTCTTCCGATTACGTCTACTATATTGCACCTATCTTTTATTTCTTCAATTGTCGCGCCATTATCGTTGTTTCTCATAGGTACCTAATGCATATCTGTCCGTCATGCCTGCAATGTGATCCTTCACAAGCTCTTCCGGACTTGAAACTTCAGCCATTTCCCTAAGTTCACCGGGAAGCTCTTCAAAATTCTCTAAGTAATAACTGTAGAGGCTGATTATTACCTGCTCTACATTTTCCAGCTCCTCCGCCCTTTTTACATCCTTGTTATTATACACATTTTTAAACATAAATGTGCGGAGCTCATTCATATAGTAGGCAGCGTCCTCGCTTAAGGAAGCCTCACCCTTGTCTGTACTGTTTATTATCATATCACGCACCAGTGTGTCAATTCTGGTCCTGTGGTCAGCTCCCAGATATTTAATGCAGTCTGCCGGAAGGTCCGCCTCCCTTATTACGCCGCTCCTCAGGGCGTCGTCTATATCGTGATTAATATAGGCGATCCTGTCGCTGGTCTTTACAACCTGACCCTCCATGGTGGCAGGCATATTCGGTCCCGTATGATTGAGAATGCCATCGCGAACCTCAAAGGAAAGGTTCATTCCACGTCTCTTCGACCTTTTTTCAAGGACGTCCACCACTCTCAGGCTCTGCACATTGTGTTTAAATCCACCGGGATATATTCTGTTAAGAACGCTCTCTCCGCTATGGCCGAAGGGAGTGTGTCCCAGATCGTGCCCCAAGGAAATTGCCTCCGTCAAATCTTCGTTTAAGGCCAGCCCTCTGGCTATGGTCCTGGCTATCTGGGATACTTCGAGAGTATGTGTCAGCCTAGTACGGTAATGGTCGCCTTCGGGGGAAAGGAAGACCTGAGTCTTGTGCATGAGCCTTCTGAATGCCTTTGAATGAATTATTCTGTCTCTGTCACGTTGAAAACAGGTGCGCATATCGCACTGAACTTCATCATCCTGCCTGCCCTTAGACTCTGCCGCCTTACAGGCAAAGGGTGAAAGAACTTCAAATTCTCTTTTTTCCTGAAATACTCTGTCTATCATTTTTTATATTATTTCTTTCCCGTATGACCGAATCCGCCGGCCCCTCTTTCCGTCTCAGAAAGCTCATCCTCAATCTTAAGACTCACATGTTCATATTTTGCGAAAACCAGCTGGGCTATTCTCTCCCCGTTTTCTATTATGAATTCTTCGGCTCCCCAGTTAATAAGGGCCACTTTTATTTCACCGCGGTAATCACTGTCTATAGTCCCAATGCCGTTTACAAGTCCTATACCGTGACGAATGGCAAGGCCGCTTCTGGCCCTCACCTGACACTCATAGCCCGCGGGAATTTCCATGAACAGACCTGTAGGCACCAGGGCTCTTTCCCCGGGCTTAAGGATTACCGGCTCATCTAAGTATGCTCGTACATCCATTCCCGCAGAGCCTTCAGTTTCGTATTTTGGCAATATGCCGCTTTTGCTTATAACCTTTATGTTCATCATTAGCCTATCACCATTCGCCTCAGATCCTTCTTCTTGTTTGTAACCAGGACTCCGCTGTACTTGTTTATATCGCAGATGAGTTTTTTAACCTTGTCCACATCCTCTATGGTTACCTTGTCTATGTTCTTAAGCACTTCATGAGGCTCCGACGCCTTACCCCGAAGCAGCACGTTCTTTCCGGCGTTGAACATTCTCGAGCTGACGCTTTCCTGGCCGAATATGTATCCCGCCTTTAGCTGTTCCTTGGCTTTGGAAAGCTCCTGTTCCGACACTGACTCCTTCTTAAGAATCAGCAGTTCCTCCTTTATGGCATCAATGGCATCGCTGACCTTGTCATGGCTGATGCCGGCGTAAATGTTGAAAAAGCCCATTTTGGTAAGGGAGCTGTTGGCGGAAAATACGGAATATGCAAGACCCTTCTGCTCTCTTACATGCTGAAAGAGTCTTGAGCTCATGCTTCCGCCCATAATGTTGCTCAGCACCTGCAGGGCGTAATATCTATCGTCGTCAAGCTTTATGCTCCTTGTGGCCAGGCACAGGTGGGATTGCTCTATATCCTTTACCTTCACCTTGAAGGAAGGCTCGTACTTCACCTTCGGGTATTTAACCTGAGACTTTCTGGCACCTAAATGTGCCAGCTTCTTTTCAAGAGCGTTGCACAGCTTTCTCTCGTTAAACCTTCCGGCAACGGAAACCACTATGCTGTCCTTTGTATACTGCGACTCAATGTATTTTACAATGGTGTCGTGATTAATGCGCTTTAGTGAAGCAGGAGTTCCGAGAATTGAATTGGCCGGCGGCAGTCCTTTAAAGACCACTTCGGCGATTGTATCCATGGCATCCTCATCGGGCATATCCGAGACCATCTTCATTTCCTCTTCAATTACCATCTTCTCCCTTGCCATTTCTTCATTGTCAAAGAGGGAGTTTGTAAACATGTCCAGGAGAATCTCTACGGACTCATCCATATTGTCGGACAGTGTCTTTATGTAATAACAGGTAGCCTCTTTCCCTGTAAATGCATTTATCTGGCCGCCTATTTTATCTACATCTTCTGCAATGGCCAGAGCACTTCTGTTTTCAGTGCCTTTGAACATCATGTGCTCAATAAGGTGGGATATTCCGGCTATCTTCTTATCTTCGTTAACCGCACCGGTACGGACCCATATTCCTATGGCTGCCGAATCGTAATCAGGCAGCTTGTCCATGGCCACGGTCACACCACACTTCAGTTTTTTTATCTTTATCATATTTCTTTCTTCCTATTCTCTAATTATTATCTTTATATTTTTTATCTTCATCTGCATACTTCTCGTATACTTTAAAAAGGGCTTTGCAGTTTGCAACGAATGCTTCGTAAGGCTGCTCCTCTCTTCTGGCTTCGCTGTACAGCTCCTTTGAAGCCTTTGCAAGCATTTCCTCGGGAGACAGTCCGTCGTTCCACATGCCTACCACGTATTCCTTTTCTTCCTCGGCTGCCCTTATGAATTCATCCCAGAATTCTTCATTGTAGTATTCGGGCATAATTCCGTAATGAGGAGAAATAATCCGCTTAGCTCCATACTCTCTGCACTTCTTAAGAGACGCCATAGAGTCATCGTAGCTTTTGAGAATAGCCAGATTAGAATTCCCTGGAGCAACGCAGATCCCCGTGCTCTCACTGGAAAACATTATTTTCTGCGGCTCCAAAACATAGGTCATGGCACAGTCCGTATGACCCTTCGTTTCAAGAGCAACAAAATACATTCCGCCGCCGATATCCAGTTTTTCTCCATCGGCAAGGACTATGTCTATGGCCATTCCGTCAGTTGTAATATCCTTCTCATCCACATTGCTGTAGAATTTTGCAGCAGAAATGCAAAGTTCTTTTATTACCTTGAGAGCTCCGGGTCTGGTAAAGACATACTGACCATATGCTGAACCGACAGTCTTAACATCCGGAAAGGCCTGTCTTATCTGGGGCAGAGCCCCTATGTGATCGTAGTGGGTATGAGATACAAGAATATAGTCAAGGGACCTGCCCCCAAGCTTTTCCTTTATCTGCTCTATTGTTTCATCTGCTGCATACTGTTGACCGCAATCGTAAAGCACGGTCTTCTCCCCGCAGGTTATCAGCGTGGCCTCTCCTCCCTTTTGGCCTTCCGTGACACAGTATATCCCCTCAGGATAATCATGTCTGTCTGCCCCCGGGAAATCAACGTTAAACTCTTCATCAAGTCTGCTGTAATCCTTTTCTGTCATTAGCTCCTCTTATTCCGTTCTTATTCCATTTTCATTTCATCGTCGTATACATAGCCATTGTCCATAAAGTCTTCACTGACATCTTCCATCCGTCTGTCTCTTGACTCACCTGCAAGGTCCAACACATAATCGTCTATCTCATAGTCAAGTGCATCGCTGAAGTCGTACGTACGCTCTTCGTTTTCAAGCTTCTCCATCCTCATTACCGTAATGGCGTCACGAAGAGGCAGCACCTTCGAGTCCTCCCCTGTTATATCGGAGCACTCCACAGCAGACTCAAAGGAATACCACACGTGGAATTTATGCAGCTCTTCACAGAAACGTGCCACGGAAGAATCGTCGTCATCTTCCAGCATAAGAGCCACGAGAACGTGCTTTATTGTGTCAAGCAATGCATAAATGTCGCTATGGCCTTCGGTAAGCGGCGTCATAATATCATCGAAATACTGCTCGATTATCTCAGACACAGTTTCTGGGTCTGTGTGGTTGAAAAGCTCAGCAAGTGTCTCCTCGGGAATGTCTTCATCGCTTTCCACAAGATCTGCAAAATTCTCAAAGTATTCAAATTCGTCCGGTTCGTCAATTCCGAGTATCTCCAGTAATTCATTCAGTCTCACTGCTTCCTCCCTCCTCTCTTACAAGTCTAGCTCTAAATTCTTGAATTCCATTTTTGACTGGGTCTCACTGCAAATGGTCTCTATCATATTTACAAAATTCTCCGAAAGGTCGCTGGCGTAGAATATGTTCTCTCCGCCTTCCTCAGACATCATTTCCTTTTCGCCTATAATATCGCTGACGCTGGAAACGATTTCTTCCGATGGATTTATAATGCGAAGGTTCGGATATAGTCTTGTAATACTGTCTCTGATAAGGGGGTAATGGGTGCACCCCAGCACCAGGGTATCTATCCGGTTTTCCAAAATGAAATCGTCAAGATAATACTGTATGGTCAAATCCATTATGTCGCTTCTGGTGAATCCTTCTTCTATTAAGGGTACGAAGGCCGGCGTCGCCATTTCAAAGACTTCGATGTCGTCCCGCTTTTCCCTTATCATTTCTTTATATATTCCGCTGCCTATGGTTACCTTTGTTCCGATTACTCCTACTCTGTTTTCAGAGGAGCAGCTGTGAGCAACCTTTTCGGCAGCCGGCTCAATTATTCCCACTACGGGAATGTCCGGGAATCTCTCCTGGAGTTCGTCTCTGCATATGGAGCTCACCGTGTTGCATGCGATGATTATCATCTTCACTCCCTGGTCAACAAGAAAGCCCGTTATCTGCCTGGCAAAGTTCTTTACTGTTGACTCCGCCTTGGAGCCGTAAGGCGTCCTGGCCGTGTCTCCGAAATATATTATTTTTTCCTGTGGCATCTGAGCCAGAACGTGAGGCACACATGTAAGACCACCCAGTCCTGAGTCAAAAACGCCTATAGGTCTGTTATCCATTTTTTATCCTTCCAAATGTCATACTTATACAAATAAATTTTACCACAATGTCGCCGGATATAAAAGCCTTTGCTATGGATATGCTTACATGATAATATGTTTACGGAAAAAATATAAGACATAATTGAAGGCATAATCGGAGGCACAATTTATGAGCAACATTAAACAGAGAAATGAAATACCTGATAAATATAAATGGGATATTGAAGACATGTACAGTTCGGCAGAAAAGTGGGAAGCCGACATTGAGGAAGCGCTAAAGCTTTCGGAAGAATTTGCAGCCTTTTCCGGCAAGCTTACAAGCAGCGGCGAGAACCTTCTCTCCGCCCTCACCCTCAGAGATAAAATGTGGCAGAAGCTGGAGAAGGCCTTTGTCTATTCCCGCATGAAGAGAGACGAGGATAACCGCATCAGCGAATACCAGTCCATGACGGATAAGGCCATGGCAGCAATGGCAAAAATTCAGGCCGAATCTTCCTTCTTCGTGCCGGAGCTACTATCCTCCGACGAGGAAGAAATAATGGGAATGGTGGGCAGCACTCCCGGTCTTGAAATATATTCATTCATGATAAAGGACACCTTCCGTGAAAAGGCTCACGTCCTCACAGCGGCGGAAGAAAATATCATCGCCCAGCTCTCCGAAGCACTTCAGGCAACAAGCGATGTATTTACCATGCTTAACAATGCGGACATGAAATTCGGAAAAATAAAAAACGAAGATGGCGAGGAAGTAGATCTTACGCACGGAAACTACATAACCTTCATGCAGAGCAAAAACCGTGAAGTGAGAAAGGCCGCATACGAATCAATGTACAAGGCATTCTCAGATCTTATTAACACCATTGCCATAAACTATAACTACAACACCAAGACAGATGTAATAGGTGCACGCATAAGAAAATATGAATCAGCAAGAGCTGCTTCCCTTTCCGGCGACAACGTGGAGGGCGAGGTTTACGACAATCTGGTAGCTACGGTAAATGACAGTCTGCCGGTACTCCACAGATATATGGAGCTAAGGAAAAAACTTCTCGGAGTGGACGAACTTAAAATGTACGACATATACGCTCCCTTAATCGACGTGCCGGAAAGAAAAATCCCTTACGAGGATGCTCTCCAAATGATTAACGAAGCCCTCGCTCCCATGGGCGAGGAATACCTTGAAGCAATGAATGCAGGCTTTAAGGGCGGCTGGATAGACGTATATGAAAACGAAGGAAAGACCAGCGGAGCCTACAGCTTCGGCAGCTACGACAGTAAGCCTTACATCCTTCTTAATTACACGGACACCTTAAACGATGTCTTTACCATCATTCACGAAATGGGGCACTCCATGCATTCATGGTACACGAGAAACAATCAGCCATTCATCTACGGCTCTCATTCCATATTTACAGCCGAGGTTGCTTCGACGGTAAACGAAAATCTCCTTATGAAGCATCTCATAAAAACCGAGACGGACCCGGAAATGAAAAAGTATCTGGTGGCAAAGCACATAGAAGACTTCAGGACCACCCTCTTCAGACAGACCATGTTTGCCGAGTTCGAGGATATGACTCACAAGGAAATCGAGGCAGGCGGCACTCTGACTGCCGACTTCCTCTGCGAAAAGTACGACGAGCTTAACTCAAGATATTTCGGACCGGCTCTTTCTCACGACGACATCATCAAATATGAATGGGCCCGTATCCCCCACTTCTACAGCGCATTTTACGTTTACAAATACGCCACGGGATACTCAGCCGCAGCGGCTATATCCGACATAATTCTTGAAAAAGGATCAATGGATTACATAGAATTCCTTAAGACCGGCGACAGCAATCATCCAATAGAGCTATTAAAAATTGCCGGCGTGGATATGTCAAAGCCGGAGCCCATTAAAGATGCCATGAAGGTATTTGCCGGGCTTGTTGACGAACTGGAAGAGCTAACTAAATAAAGAGGTCATAATTATGGAACATAGACTAGTCTGCATAAGAACAAACGGGATGCCTACATCCCTGGAAACGGCTGAGCTGCTAAAGGCCAAGCTCATTACAAGCGGCTTTGAAGTAACTGAAGAGTTCACGGACAGGGCCGAGCTTTTGGTCAGCATCGGTGGTGACGGCGCCACCCTGGACGCCATTCACCAGTACGACTTTCCCACCATGCCCATTGTGGGAATAAACACGGGGCATCTGGGTTTCTTCCAGGAGTTTCATCCGGAAGAGCTGGACGAATTCATATTCAATTACAAAGAAGGACATTACTCCACTCAGGAGCTGGTCACGGTCCAGGCGAAGGTCACAACGGCAGATGACAGCGAAGTGATTCACACAGGACTTAACGAAGTAGTTATACGTGGATCTCTTTCCTACTCCACTCACCTGAACATCTCCATCGGCGACTCATTCATCGAGCGCTTTTCAGGAGACGGCATACTCATAGCTTCCCCGGCGGGAAGTACGGCATACAACTACTCTGTGGGAGGCAGCATTGTAGACCCGAGATTAAACCTGCTCCAGGTGACACCAATTGCGCCCATGAACACTACGGCCTATCGTTCCTTTACCTCCAGCGTCCTGCTTCCCAGCGACCTGACCTTGGGAATTGTTCCCGAGTACACAAGAAACGATTCCACCTACATACTCACAGACGGTAAAGAAACCCTTTACCACAATCTGAAGAGAATTACCGTAGGCTTTTCCGACAAGATAATAAAGCTGATACGTTTTGAAAGCTACGACTTCTGGAACAAGGTTAAGACCAAGTTCCTTTAAAATGGAGAATGACTTAAATGAGCGACCTAATTTACATCGTTACAGAAGAAGATGAACTTCAGTGCACGCCTGTGTATACTCACATAAGGCGTCACTTTAATTTATCCTCAAGGCTGCGGGGGAAAATAAAGCGGGAAAAGCTGGTGCTCCTAAACGGCAAGCCGGTGGAAAGCTACATCGTCCCTATGGCAGGAGACGAAATAAAAATAAAGATGCCTGAAGAAGTAAGCTACTTTCCTCCTGAGGATGTGCCCTTTGACGTGCTGCTTGAAGACGATGACATTCTCGCCATAAACAAGCCTGCCGGCTACGTGGTCCACCCTACCTACGGCTTTGAAGATGCCACCATAGCCAACGGCATATCCAAATACATGTACGATAATGGCAGGCCATTTAAAATAAGATTCATAAACCGCCTGGACATGGACACCTCCGGCGTCCTTTTGGTAGCTAAGAATGCATACACTCAGAACGACTATACTGTTCAGCAAAAGCTTGGTGAAGTGCGCAAGGAATATGTGGCCGTTGTCTTCGGAAAGGTTGCAGAAGACGAAGGAATAATCGACGCACCAATAGGAAAGCCGGACCCGGAAAAACCCTTCCGTGGCGTCGTGCCTGACGGCAAGCCTTCCCAGACAGAGTACAAAGTATTGGAGCGCTTCGAAGGAAACGAATACTGCGAAGATGGCTACAGCCTTGTGAGACTTCGCCTTTTAACCGGCCGCACCCACCAGATCAGAGTCCACATGAAGCACATTGGCCACACCCTTGTAGGCGACGAATTCTACGGCGGCCAGTGCGACGAGTTAATAAAAAGGCAGGCTCTTCACGCAGCCTACCTGTCCTTTAAACATCCTCACAGCAAAGAGCTTCTTAAGCTGGAAGCCCCCTTGCCGGAGGATATGGAAATGCTACTCAACAAGCTCGGAGAATCTTCTTAGAGATTCTTAAGAGCTTCTTTTACGTATTCCACATCGGAGATTACATCGATATACTCAAGACCTCTCTTCTGCCTGGTCTCTCTGCCCTTGGCAGTTACCAGGACTACGGTCTTTTCTTTTTTCGCGTCCTTTATAGCCTTGTTTATGGCCTCGCCACGGTCGTCGATTATTTCATACTTACCACCCTGGGCGGCAACGTGGACGGCAATCTCCTTGCTGATTTCGTGTACGTCTTCCTCGCCGGGGTCCTCTTCCGTGAGATAACTCATATCGGCATATTTACCGGCGATTTCCCCGAGAATCTTTCTCCTGCTGGTGGCCTTGGTACCCGGGCATCCAAAGACAATTGTAATTTTGCTGTCGGGATACTCCTTCTTCGTAGAGTCGAAAAGGGCCTCCATGCTCATGCGGTTGTGAGCGTAGTCAACTATTACGGTAATGTCCCCGCTTTCATCATGGAAGACTTCCATTCGGCCGCTGACTCTCGCCTTCTTAAGGCCACTCTTAATACAGGGCATGGGAATGTTCTCTACGTAGCAAATGGCAATTGCCGCTAGAGCGTTGCTCACGTTAAAGAGTCCCGTAAGTCCGATTTCAAACTCTTCATCAAAGGCTTCGCTCTTCGCCTTAAACTTTATTCCGCCTCTTCCCGGCTTAATGTCATAGGCCGTAATGTCAGCGTCCTTTTCCATTCCGAATGTGATGATTCTTTCGCAAGAGTCCGACGCCTTGGCTCTTTCAATTACATCAGCGGAAAACTTTTCGTCATCGGCATTTACCACGCACACCTTGCTCTGGCCTGCGAGAATAAGCTTGCTGGCTGCATAGTCCTCAAAAGTTGGGTGCTCAATTGCGCTAATGTGGTCTTCACCAAGATTGAGGAAGGCTCCCACATTGTAGACGATGCCTTGTGTCCTCTGATATTTAAGAGCCTGGCTGGACACCTCCATTACCAGGTGCTTTATATCGCTTTTAACTGCATTATTTATGTGATCGTGAAGCACTATGGCCTCAGGTGTTGTGAGATGGGACTCGAATCTTTTTACGCCGTCATAGGTATCAATGCTGGAGAGTATAGCCGTCTCCGGCTCCCCTGCCATCTTCGAATAATCGTCGAGAATGTATTTAAGATAATAAGCAGTTGTGGACTTGCCCTTCGTTCCCGTGAGACCGATCATGTCGATACTGCGCCACACTTCGTTATAGAATTTATTGGCGATGAGAGCCATGGCCGACCTCATGTCGTTAACTATAATAAAGGGAGCATCGGCTTCCTCATATTTTTTCTCGCTAATGTAGGCAAAGGCTCCCTTCTGAAGAGCGTCTGCCAGATACTCAGCCTTAAAGTGGACCCCCTTGCAAATGAAAAGGGTTCCGTATTTAACATCATTGGAATCAAATGTGACGTGATTCACATTGCTCATGCCGCTTTCACCTAGGTTATAATCAGAAACGATGCCGGCATCCTTAAGCAGGTTATAATAATCTTCTATTTTATATCTTTGAGTGTTCATATTGTCTGTGTCTCCGGATAGTAAACTTCAGCTTCTTCATTACCGATAAGTATTTCGTAAAATGCCATAGAGGCAGACTCGGTATATGCCATTACAGGATATATTCCTGCCATAATCAAAATGGAAACAAGCTCGTACACCACCATTGCTCCACCTGTGGATCCGGGCTGATAGGTCATCCATGCTCCTATGAATCCCAGAATGAAAGCTGGAACCGATGCGAGAATGAACCAGCCAATAAATGAAAGCTGAAGAGTGAAATACTTCATCTTGTTTCCGAACATAAGTCTTTTACTCTCATTTACGCACATGGGAATTGTATATTCCGGATGGTCAAGCATAACGAAGTATGCCATGCTGTATCTTATTGATGCCATTACTCCAGTTACAATGCCTACAAGGGGAATCATGAACCACAGCATTATAAACAGGAGCTGATAAAGGAACAGTCCCGTGGCTCTGACATAAAACTCGAATCCACGGAAGAGATCGCTGACTCCGGCCTGCTTCCTTCTGTACACATTCATGATGAACAGAGTCATTCCAAAGCTCAGAGCTCCTATTACCAGCAGGGCGTACACATTGGACATAGGCGAAGATGTAACTGTATAGGTTACATCTTTATATGCTTCGCCAAGATTTAAATCCCTGCCAAGATTAAGAGTGACAGTCCTTCCAAAGAGTGCGTCTATTATGGCTACCGGCAGCCTGAGCATAAGGGTGAAAAGGAACATGACCACAGCCCCCATAAGCCAGTATCCCTTCAGGTGCTCTCTGCCCAGTGCCCTGAGATTACTGCATGTATCCAGTATTATTCTCTTTCTGTTGTTAAACTGATTATTTAAATTTGGGTCTACGTTAAATTGCATTTTTTAAAACTCCTTCCTTCTTTGGCATAAACGCCACAGACATAATACTACATCTTTACCCTTTTTTCAAAAAAAGAACTACGCCCTTCCGGGCGTAATTCTTTCACTTATTCACAAAGAGTCTCACTTGTGAGATTACTTAGCCGTATTGATACCTGCGATTACCTTGGCCAGTTCCTTCTTAGCCTCCAGGTTGCCCTGTCTTGCTATCATTATTCTCTGAGCCTGAGGTGAACCTGCGCCGTGCATAGACTCTGTTCTGTAGCCAACGGCTGCTGTTCCCAGGCAAATATTTTCGATAAGTCTCAGTATGCGCGCTCTTTCCTCTGTGGTGCATACGGGAGCTGCCGCAAAGTACTTGTTGCATACATCGCCGATGGTCTCGCCGTTCTTTCCTACTACCATGTCGGACTTAAAGTCTTTTTCCGATGGCATCGTTACCATGAGTCCGCCGGCTATGTCTTCAGCCAGTCTTACGATTTCGTATGGGAATCTTGTTACATTCTGCTTACATACGTTTGCCAGGAGCAGGTCGATCTGATAGTTGCCGGCCTTTGTGGGCGCACCCTCTGCGGAGCATGCGATGCCGCAGGCGTACAGTGTCTCGTTCAGGTGTGTCATTTCGATGAGCTTGTCCTTGACGTGAGAAGCCTTGTTTGCTCCATTGTAGTCGGCAGCAAGACCTGCAGCTCCGATGAGAACGTCGCCTACACCTACTTTGCAGCCGCCGTAGGACTGTCTGTGATATCCTGCGAAACGCTCAACCATCATTCCTGCAAACTCTGTTTCGCCGCAGAGGAAGATGCGGTCGTTTGGAATGAATACATCGTCGAATACAACCAGTACTTCCTGGCCACCGAATCTCTTGTTGCCAAGATCGATGTCGGCATCTTCTTCCAGCTTTCTTGTGTCGCAGCTCTGACGACCATATATCATGTAAATGCCTTCTGCATCTGACGGACATGCGAAGGATACTGCGTAGTCCTCGTCACCCTCGCTTAGTGCGATTGTCGGCATGATAATGTGCTCGTGTGAGTTAATGGAACCTGTCTGGTGGCACTTTGCTCCTCTTACGACGATACCGTCTTCTCTTCTTTCAACGATTCTCAGGAAGAGATCCGGGTCAGCCTGATCTGAGGGGCCCTTGCTTCTGTCACCCTTGGGGTCTGTCATTGCGCCGTCTACAACCAGGTCCTTTTCCTGTACGTACTTTAAGAATTCAACAAAGTTCTTGTGATAGTTTGTACCGCACTTTTCATCTATCTCAAATGTTGTGGAATAAACAGCGTTAAAGGCATCCATTCCCACGCATCTCTGGAAACAGGAAGCCGTCTTCTGTCCGCAGAGTCTCTGCATCTTAACTTTGTTAACCAGATCCTGTGTGCTCTGATGCAGGTGTCCGAATCTGTTTATCTTCTCACCTGTAAGATTTGAAGTTGCTGTCATCATTTCCTCGTACTGAGGGTCCTGTGCCAGGGCATAAGTAATTGCAACACAATTAATAGAAGGTCTGATAATGGGATGATCCACCCAGTTATCAACCTTTTCTCCGAACATATATACTCTCGTATTCAGCTTTCTTAGACTTTCAACATATTCCGCAGGTGTCATTAACATAACCTTACCTCCTTGAAGATCATAAACAACTTTTTTATTTATGCTACCATAGGGGCGGTCATTTGTAAAATTAATGGTATTAATTCTAACTATAAATTATTATTATTGACATCGTAAAGCTGAGCGTAGGATCCGCCTCTTTCCACCAGTTCTTCGTGGGTGCCCTGCTCCACCAGTCTGCCGTCTTCAATGACTACGATTCTATCTGCGCTCCTGATGGTTGTCAGTCTGTGAGCTATGATAATGGTAGTCCTGCCGACTGCCAGCTCGTCAAAGCTGCTTTGGATACGCTCTTCCGTTACTGTATCCAGCGCAGATGTGGCTTCATCCAGAATTAGAATCTTAGGATCCTTTAAGAATATTCTCGCTATGGAGACTCTCTGCTTCTGCCCGCCGGAGAGCTTCGTTCCTCTTTCACCTACATAGGTATCAAAGCCGTCGGGCATATCCATAATATCATCGTAGATTTCTGCCCTTTTAGCCGCTTCCACCACCTCTTCGTAGGATGCTTCCGGTCTGCCGTAGCGAATGTTTTCAAGAATGGTATCGGCGAATATAAATACATCCTGCTGCACTATGCCTATATTGTCTCTGATGGACTTCTTGGTAACGTCTCTCACATCGCTGCCGTCAATTAGAATAGCTCCTTCCGTTACATCGTAGAATCTGGGAATGAGCTGACATAGCGTAGTCTTTCCGCCGCCGGAGTGTCCGACTATGGCAACGGTTTCTCCCGGTCTCACGTCAAGGTCAATATTGTGAAGCACGTCAGCGACTTCGTTGTATGCAAAGGATACATTCTGAAGCTTAATGGCGCCTTCTGTAACGTCCAGCACCTTTGCTCCTTCCTTTTCCTTTACCTGAGGCTCAATGGCCATTACCTCCATAAATCTTTTAAGACCTGCCGTACCGTTTGTAAATATCTCTGCGAAGTTTGACAGTTTTCTGATGGGAGTGACGAAGGCATTTACAAACAGGGTGAATGTAATCAGATCGATGTAATTCATCATGCCCTTCATAATCAGATAACCACCCATGGCTATTACGGATACGGGCATAATGCACATAAAGAATTCTTGGCTGGCGTTAAAGCGACCCATGGCTTTGTAATAGTCGCTCTTTGCCCCTTTGAACACATCGTTTGAATCGTTGAACTTTTCCTGATCCACATCTTCGTTGGCAAAGGCTTTTGATGTTTTTATTCCGGATATTCTCGACTCGATTTCCGAATTGATTTCCGCCATAGTCTGCTTAACGTTTATGGATGCGGCAGACATGGCTCTTCTGTTCCTCATGACTATAATCAGGAATATGGGAATGAGAATGGCTACCACAATTGCAAGGCGCCACTCGATTACAAACATACATGTAAGGGAGCCCACTATGGTCAGCACGGAAATAAGCAGATCCTCGGGACCGTGGTGAGCCAGCTCGGTTATTTCAAACAAATCTCCGGTAAGCCTGTTCATAAGCTTACCGGTACGGTTTCGATCGTAAAATTCAAAGTCCAGTTCTTGTAGATGAGTAAAGAGCGCCGCCCTTATGTCCGCCTCAACTCTGATTCCGAATGTATGTCCCCAGTAGGTCATAATGTAATAGCATAGAGACCTTAGAAGATAGAAAAGTGCCACTGAGAACATAAGAATGAAGAACACTCCAAAGGCGCTTCTTGGCAGCAGATCGTACATGGCCTTCCTGGATACCAGCGGGAAGGCCAGATCTACAGCTGCTACCATTACGGCGCAGAACATGTCGAGTGCGAAAATTTTGCTATGAGGTTTGAAATATGTTAAAAGAGTTTTAATCACTTTTAGCACCTTTGATTTCAAAATGTGTTTTGCTACAATTTTAACTTATTATTGCTCCACTGAGACAACTTTTATCCTAATCTGTTCCAACTTGACAAGAAAAGGGATATATTTTGCCTATAGGGACAAGTTTTGGCTTTTTTTATTCCAACAAAAAAGTTCTTATCTCTAATGTATTTACGCTGCATATCTTATTAAGGAACCGCACTCGCCGGCCCTCGTGTAGCGATACTGCGGATGTTCCCTTATAAGCTATACAGCGTACTAGTTCTTATAGCATAAATATCTTATTAACCTAGCTTATATAGTCTACTTACTAAGTTCTTCAGCAAGCATTTCTATCTGCTTAATGTTCTCATCGTCCATGGCTGACTTAATGCTTACTACTGTTTCACAGAATTCGATATCTTTTCCGCCTTCCAGCATTTTCTTAACACCCTTCTCTACTGCAGGTGCCCATGTGCTGTTTTCGATGATACCGATTTTTCTGTTCTGATATCCTCTTACAGCCAGGTGCTCGAGAAGTGTTTTTGTAAATGGGAATACGTCGTTGTTGTATGTTGTTGTTGCAAATACAACACGGGCATATCTGAAAGCGTCTTCAATGGCTTCTGCCCAGTCTTCTCTGGCCAGGTCCATTACGCTAACCTTTACGCCTTTTGCTTCCAGCTTTTCAGCCAGCATGTCTACAGCCTTCTTCGTGTTGCCGTAAACCGATGTATATGGAATGAATACGCCTTCTGTCTCAGGCTTGTAGGATGACCATGTGTCGTAGAGTCCAAGGTAGTATCCAAGGTCTTCGTTCAGTACCGGTCCGTGGAGCGGGCAGATTGTCTGAATGTCCAGGTTTGCAGCCTTCTTAAGTACTGCCTGTACCTGCTGTCCGTACTTACCAACGATACCGAAGTAGTAACGACGTGCTTCACAGGCCCAGTCTTCGTCTGCGTCCGTTGCGCCGAATTTACCGAATCCGTCGGCGGAGAAGAGCACCTTGTCTGTGCTCTCGTATGTCATAATTACTTCCGGCCAGTGAACCATTGGCGCACCGATGAAGTTAAGAGTGTGATTACCAAGCTCAAGAGTGTCTCCTTCTTTAACGACAACCTGCTTGTCTGCAAAGTCGCTGCCGAAGAACTGCATCATCATTCCGAAAGCCTTTTTGCTAGATACGATTTTTGCTCCCGGGAAAGTGTTAAGAAAGTCAACCATGTTTGCTGAGTGGTCCGGCTCCATGTGCTGAACTACCAGGTAGTCAGGCTCTCTGCCGTCTGTTGCCTTCTTTACATTCTCAATCCACTCATCGCCGAATTCATATCCTACTGAATCCATTACTGCGATTTTATCGTCGAGAATAACATATGAATTGTATGCCATTCCGTTTGGCGTAACGAACTGTCCTTCGAAAAGATCCAGATCGTAATCGTTAACTCCTACATAAATGATATCCTTTGATACTTCCATTGCTCATAATCTCCTTTTCGTTTTCTTTATTGCCTGCGTGAAATTATACCACAGTTACAGGGTTTTAATCTATTTTTTTATTCGACATGTTTTTTACTCCACATCGGAGATGTCGATATCGCCGATTACCATTACCACGTAGTCCGGATAGGCTTCCTTGACTTCGTTGTATATAATGTCCACTCCTTCGGAGCGTTCAATGTCAAAGCTCAGCACTACATCAAACCTTATTGTTTTCTTTTCCGTATCCGCAAAGAAGCCGTGCATCTGCAGCGCCCACTCATGGGCCATTACCATTTCCTGCACGTGATTTCTGATGTGTGCCGCTTCATCGTTGCTGGTATTGTAGGAATATACCCCTACGCCTGTGAGTATAACGCCTGTTTCCGCATATACCTTCGTCTGGACCTTTCTTGTGAGTACGTCCACTTCCTCCACTGTCATTGTATCGGGAAGTTCAAGGTGAACGGAGGCGTAATCCTTGTTTGGGCCGTAGTTGTTTATGAACAGATCAAAAGCACCTCTGACCTCCGGCTCTTCCACAAGGATAGCTCTTATTTTCGAAGTAACTTCCGAATCTGCCCTGCGACCCAGTAGGTCGTTTATGGTTTCCATTATCATCTCGATGCCGGCCTTTATAATGATAATGGCGATTACCACGCCTACGTAGGCTTCGAGAGATATTCCCTTCCAAATGAATATGAGTGCCGATGCCAGAACCGATGCTGAAAGTATTGCATCGAACTGAGCGTCCGCACCGGATGCTATAAGGGAGCCGGAATCAACTTTTTCACCCTGGGCTTTTACATATCTGCCCAGGACTATTTTTACAACTACCGCAATAGCAATAATTATGAGGGACACCGGGCTATAGTCCGGCGTGGCCGGGTGAATAATTTTCTTTACGGATTCAATGAGGGACGTAATTCCCGCGTAAAGGACGATTGCAGCAACTATCATAGCCGACAGGTATTCCACCCTGCCGTGGCCTAAGGGGTGCTTGCGGTCAGGCTTCTTACCTGCGATTTTAGCCCCGATAATTGTTATGACCGACGACAGTGCATCGGATAAATTGTTTACCGCATCCAGTACAACTGCAATTGAATTAGCGGCAAGACCTATTACTGCCTTTACCGCCGCCAAAAACACGTTTGAAATTATACCTATGATGCTGGTTCTGACTATAACCTTACTGCGTTCTTCATTTTGCATTTTACTTTCTCTCTTTTGGCGCTTTGTACCAGAATGGTATTTCCTCGCCTCTCAGTGTCTTTTCCGGCACCAGCTGAGGATTCTTGCCCAGAAGATGCAGGAAAAAATTATATAGAATTGTCTCTGTTATATCTATATCCACACTTTCAGGCGGCGAAAGAAGGACTATCTTCTTTCCACCGTTTCTTATTTCCAGAAGAGTGCTCTTGCTGCCCAGTTTGTTCATTATGGAAGAAGGCTCGCTTAGAAATATTTCTTCAATGTCGTTTAAAGGCATATATTTCATTTTCTTTGACCTGAAGCATGGTAGTACCCTGCTCCACCCAGGTGTATGCCTTTGCCTTCACTCCGGGGATCATATATGCCAGCCTGTACCACACCGCAATGATGATGATAAAGAATATAATGTCCACAATCCAGTAAACCAAGAGACTCCCTATAAGCTTAATGGATATCCATCTGACGAGGAGAATAGGTATAATCGCCGTCAGCATAAATAACATCATCAACAATCTGTTGTAATAAGGGTTTTCTATCTTGTTCATAAACTAACCCTTCCTTTTTTTAACCCTTCCTTCAATTAAAAATCCACTCCAGACATTATAGTACATTTTGAAGTGGTTTTGCGAACTTTTTTATTTACGCCTTATCTGCCCATAACCTGTCTGTAGATAGGCTCAAGCTCTTTTGCGTTCCAAAGAATAGGGACCGGATAGACCGGATTGGCTTCTTTGGCTGCATAAGCCGCCATTTCAGGAATATCTTCTTCTTTGATTGCATCTATGTGGTCGGGGATACCATACTTGCGGTTCTTTTCCTCGAAGGCTGAAATGAATTTTTCCGCCAGCTCTGCATCTGTTTCATCAACCTTGCCCAGGCCGGCGCAAAGGGCGAGCTTTGCCAGTTTCTTATGGACAATGCTTCCGTATCTTCTAAGAACTATTGGAGTAAGTACAGCGTTTGTCCAGCCATGAGGCAGGTCGTACTTGCCGCTGAGACTGTGGGAAATGGCGTGTATATATCCTACGTAGGATCTGGAGAGTGCCCTGCCCGCATAATGTGATGCGAGGAGCATCATTCTTTCCGCCTCCGGGCTCTCATGGTCAACACTGGCATCCAGATTCTCGAATATCCACTTAGTTGCCAACTCGCAGTAGTTTCTCGATTCCTTTGTGTGTGACCTGTTTATGTATGCCTCCAAAGCATGAACCAGGGCATCCAGTCCCGTGGATGCGCCTAAACCCCTTGGAAGTTGGTGGATTGTTACCGGGTCCAAAACCGCGTACTTTGGAATTAGCGGGAAGTCACTGATGCCGAACTTATGTCTCGTCTCAGAGTCAACCAGAATCGTCGTAACCGATGTCTCGCTGCCTGTACCGGCAGTGGTTGGAATGGCTATTATAGGCGGAAGCTTTTTTAGAACCTTCACGATGCCCGCCATTTTCGTTAAAGGTACTTTAGGATGAATGACCCTGATTCCAACAGCCTTGGCAACGTCCATAGGCGATCCGCCTCCATATGAAATGAGGCTGTCACAACCTTCTCTTTTATACAGCTGATACGCTTCTTCCACCAGCCTCGTTGTAGGATTCGGAAAAGCCTTATCAAAGAAAACATAATCTACATCCGCTGCATCAAGCACATCGGTCAGATTTTTTGAAGCCCCCAGTTTTGAAAGGTTGCTGTCCGTTACGACAAAAGGCTTTTTATACTTCTGTTCGTCCAGTATTTCAGGAACGTCTCCGAGTGAATCTATTATAGTCGGATCTTTGTAAGGCAGTACGGGCATAGCAACAAAGAATGCCCCCTGAAATCCTCTGCAATACACTTTCTTTATCTTATTCATAAATCCTTCTCTCCCTCTTTTTATTCCTGTCCGGCAATGTGTCTTGCAACATAGACTCCACTGGCAGATGCATGAGACAATGAATGCGTAACGCCACTGCCGTCGCCTATGACGTAAAGACCTTCATAGGGGGTCATCAGATTATTGTCCAGCTTAACGTCCATGTTGTAGAATTTGACTTCGACACCATATAGCAGCGTATCGTCATTTGCCACTCCCGGTGCAATCTTGTCCAGGGCGTAAATCATTTCTATTATTCCATCCATGAGGCGCTTTGGAAGCACCAGACTCAGGTCTCCCGGTGTGGCCTGGAGAGTCGGACGAATATTCCCTTCGTCAATTCTCTTCTGCACACTTCTGCGGCCTCTCTCAAGGTCGCCGAATCTCTGGACGATTACGCCACCGCCCAGCATGTTTGAAAGTCTGGCAATACTCTCGCCGTATTCGTTACTGTCTTTAAATGGCTCAGAGAAATGCTTCGCCACGAGTAGTGCGAAGTTTGTATTCTCGGTCTTCTTGCCTTCGTCTTCAAAGCTGTGGCCGTTAACTGTAACAATGCCGTTAGTGTTTTCCGTTACAACTATGCCGTGAGGATTCATGCAAAATGTCCTGACTTTATCTTCGAACTTTTCAGTCCTGTAAACTATTTTCCCTTCGTAGAGCTCATCGGTAATGTCTTCGAATATCACGGCAGGCAGCTCAACTCTTACGCCAAGGTCAACTCTGTTTGATCTGGTTGGAATATCAAGTTCTTCGCAGACGGATTCCATCCATTTGCTGCCGCTTCTGCCGACGGAAATGATACACTTTGAACCTTCATAGTTGTCATTGTCCGACCAGAGTCTGTAACCTTCGTCAAGTCTTTCAATTTTGTTTATTGTAGTATTGAAGAAAAAGTCCACCTTATCTTTAAGCTCATCGTACAGATTTCCTAAAACGATGTAGTTAATATCCGTTCCAAGGTGGCGCACCGAAGCATCCAGCAGCTTAAGCTTGTTCTGCATGCATTGCTTTTTCAAAGGGCTATCCGCTGTGGAATACATTTTCGTACCGCCGCCTCCGTGGCTGCAGTTTATGTCATCTACATATTCCATAAGCTCAAAGGCCTTGTCCCAGCCTATGTACTCGTGGAGAGTTCCCCCGAAATCGTTGGTGATATTATATTTGCCATCGGAAAATGCGCCAGCACCTCCGAAGCCTCGCATGATTGCACAGGTTTCACATCCAATGCATGACTTAATATTCTTGCCATCTATGGGGCACTTTCTTTCCTCAAGCACTTTTCCGGCCTCAAAGACAGCTATCTTAAGAGAACTGTCAAGCTTAGTCATCTCATAAGCAGAAAAAATGCCGCCCGGGCCGGCGCCTATAATCATTACGTCGTATTTCATAACTAGCTGTTTCCTTTCCTTACCTTCTTCTATTTCGTCTGGCCAGCAGAGATAATCCCGCCACCAGCACAAAGCCGCCAAAAGTCATGGATATCATGTCATAATGCCTGTATATACCAAGGCCTATAAGTATGGCAGCCACCACAAAGCTTATAACTATATTAAAAATGCTATTGGGATCTCTAAACATTGTACTTCCTTTCTAACAACCACTCCTATCATGATACAACCTAAAGCAATATTTGTATACACTTTTTTGGTGGCATGGAACGTAGCTTGACACCTCAGAATACAATAAAACCAAAAGTAAATAGCACCTGCCTTATTGCAGCTGCTATTTACTTCCTTCTCTGGTCCTTGTAGAAGTAATAATATATAGAAATTATATATTAATCGTCGTCATCATCCCCATCATTATCGTCGTATCTGTCATCGTCATTATCGTAGCGGTCGTCATCGTAGCGGTCGTCGTCGTCATTATCATCGTAGCGATCATCATAATCATTATCATAACGGTCGTCGTAGTCATCATCATCATCATAATAATCGTAATATGTGTTCTGATAGCTCTTGCTACTGGATGAGCTGCTGCTCGAGTTATTTACACTTGCTGAAGTGCCGGAATTATTGCTTGAAGTATTGCTACCTGTTGAATTGTTATTTGAGGAACTATTATTACTCGAGCTACTGCTGCTCTTCTTACTATTGTTCTTTTGATAAGCTCTTTCTGCCCTTTCCGATGACTTTCCGATTATATTGCCGTTATTTGCCTTTATTTCGTAATCATATTCCTTTCCATCCACAACGATTTCAATATCGTAGTTGGGAACGCCATCGTCCATATCGAAGTGCCCTTTAATGTAATCTACTTCGGCTTCAGTTTTGCCTATATCCGCAAGAGCTATAGACTTTGCCTTATCCAGGCCGATGTAAACTACTTTTTTACTCACACTTTGCACATCCTTGCCATTGCTGGCAAGTGCATTAATACCTACACTTACTATTACTGCTGCCAGTACGATTATTAGTGCCAGGCAGATTTTAGACCACGTTGACAGGCCTGCTGAATTATTCTTCATAAGCTTTCACCTCCCGTATAATAAAAGCCGTACCACTTCCCTTCAAGGTCATGATACGACTTAATTATTAACGTCTGATTATAAAATTATGTTTTTTTTACAATGAAATTATGTACGTTAATCGATAGCTTCAAGTTTGAGCAGCTTTTTCTTTTTGGGCACTCCGCCGGCATATCCTGTCAGGGAACCATCTGCACCGATAACTCTGTGGCACGGAACAATTATGGAAATGGGGTTGCGCCCAACTGCGGAGCCTACAGCTCTGGGGGTTGATTTTATCTTCTTTGCAATGTCCCCATATGTAACGGTCTTGCCGTAAGGAATCTTCTCAAGCTGCTTCCATACTTTCTTCTGGAAGTCGGTACCTGCCGGATTAAGAGGCAGCTTGGACACGTCGGGATTCTTGCCGGCAAAGAATTTGTCAAGCCAGTTCCTGGCCTTTTTCAGCACGGGAGTTTCCTTCTCAGTGCCTTCCCCTGCCAGATGTTTTTTCTCGTATTTCTGATTGTTAAACACCAGAGCAATTAGCTTGCCATCTTCTTCTGCCACGATAATATTCCCTATTGGAGACTTGTACTTAATATAGTTATACATGAAAACACTCCTTTCTGCGAAATGCTTCATCCCCAATGCTAAGCCAATATCTAAAGTGCGAACTTTTTCTCGTACATTCTGAATGTCTCGCGGAATCTGGGATCGTCCATGGTTCTGATTTTACCAAGATACTCGTGGGGGTCGATGTTTTCTTCCGCATTCATTTCCAGTACGGAAACCGCAACGTTAGAGCAGTGGTCGGATATTCTTTCGTAGTTATTAAGCATATCCGCCAGCACGAATCCGTTTACGATAGTGCATTCACCCTTCTTAAGACGTTCAATATGATTGGCCTTCATAGTCTCTGTAATAATATCTATTACTTCTTCAAGAGGCTCGACCTTTTCAGCCAAAGGCACATCGTTATTTGCGTATGACTCAACTGTGATTTCAAGTATTTCCTTTATGGCACTTTCAAGAACCTTAAGTTCTGACAGGCCCTTATCCGACAGCTGGATACCTTTGTCGGATACCTCACGGGCTGATTCAACCAGGTTCAGGGAATGGTCACTGATTCTCTCAAAGTCGCCTATGCACTGTAGCATTTTGTTTATCTGCTTGTTATCGTTTTCGGATATTTCACTTCCCGACAGGCGCAGCAGATAGTCTCCAAGGTGATCTTCGTAAATATCCACTTCACCTTCCTTGTCAACGACAAAGGCGTCTACCTGCGGGTCGTACACATGAATAATATCCATTGCTTTATAAACGCTGTCAGCAGAGATGGCGGCCATCTCGTTTGAAAGCTTGTTACATTCCGAAACTGCCAGAGACGGAGTTGCGAAAAGTCTGTCGTCCAGGAATGCAATCTGGGGCTGAGGCTCTACCTTTACTGCCTTGACTGCAATCTTCACAAGGAAGTTTGAGAATGGCAGCAGCAGGGCCGTGGTTCCTATGTTAAATATACTGTGGCATACAGCTATACCTACAGGGTTTATTTTGTTTTCAACAAATGCGAAGTCCATAACCATGTGCAGTGCGTAGAATACAATCATGAACACTGCTGTTCCAATAATGTTAAATGATATATGGATTATGGCTACTCTCTTTGCGTTGCGGCTGACGCCTATACTTGAAATAATCGCTGTGGCGCATGTACCGATGTTCTGACCCATGATTATTGGAATGGCCATTCCGTAAGTTATGCCACCTGTCATGGACAGAGCCTGGAGCATACCTACCGAAGCAGCCGAGCTCTGAATTACAGCCGTTACAACGAGACCCGTCAGGATGCCCAGAATTGGATTGTTAAAGGCTGTAAGAATGCTGGAAAACTTCGGTGAATCCGCCAGAGGACTTACGGAGCCGCTCATGAGCATCATTCCGTACATTAAAATGGCAAATCCAATAAGGATATTGCCAATGTCTTTTTTCTTTGTAGATTTTGCAACCATTATGAGAACAATGCCGATAAAAGCCATCACCGGCGAGAACGATTCGGGTTTGAACATCCTCACTACTACATTGTCGCTGGATACGCCAATCAAACTCATTATCCATGCCGTAACCGTCGTCCCGATATTGGAACCCATGATTACGCCTACGGTGTTGCCGATTTGCATTATGCCTGAATTGACAAGACCTACAAGCATGACCGTTACAGCCGAAGAGCTTTGAATAGCCACAGTAATTACTATTCCCAGAAACAGTCCGCTGAGTCTGTTTGACGTCATCTTGTTTACGATGGCTTCCATTTTGCCACCGGCTATTTTCTCAAGACTGCCGGACATCTGGTTCAT
>DFGY01000125.1 GCA_002372505.1 Firmicutes bacterium UBA3738 | reverse complement strand
ACTCCACATTTATTTTACACTAACAGAGGGCGTTTCACGGGGACAGGCTTTTTGTTTCGCACTCTGCTGGTCGGAGTGCGAAACAAAAAGCCTGTCCCCGTGAAACGCCTATTGCAAAAGTATGTTGTTCGTAGTATTGTATATATCAGAAAATGGGGAGCTTGCTTTAGGCGGGCTGAGAACGGGCCGTATAGTCCGGACCCTTAGACCTGATTTGGATAATGCCAACGTAGGGATATATACTTGTTCGCGATTTTTTTGCAGATATACCTTACGTGAGGTGTATCTGCTTTTTTACAAATATCAGTTTTTAAGTGAAGGAGGAAGAATGATGCTTGGAAAGTATATTACAAATGTGAGAAGCTCCGTGCCTTTGGTGCACAACATTACAAACTATGTGACTGTAAACGATGTTGCAAATGTGCTGCTGGCTTGTGGCGGCAGTCCTATTATGTCCGACGAGCCGGATGATGTGGCGGACATTACTTCTATTTGCGGCGGGCTGAACATTAATATCGGCACTCTGAACAAGAGCAGCATCGAGGGAATGTTCGTGGCCGGCAGGAAGGCTAACGAACTGGGTCACGTCACACTGCTGGACCCCGTCGGCGCAGGGGCTTCGGCGCTTCGCACAAACACGGCGGTAAAGCTCATGGATGAAATTGATTTTACCGTTATCAGAGGAAACATTTCCGAGATTAAAACCCTGGCCATGGGCAGCGGCACCACTAAAGGCGTAGACGCCGATGTTGCCGATGCTGTAACTGAGGACAGCCTTGATGAGGCGGTTTCCTTCGTTAAAGAGCTGGCGGAAAAGACAGGCTCGGTAATTGCCATTACGGGAGCCATCGACCTGGTGGCAGATAAGGACCGCTGCTTTGTCATAAGAAACGGCCGCCCGGAAATGGGTAAAATCACAGGTACCGGCTGCCAGCTTTCCGGAATGATGACTGCATTCCTGGTGGCCAATCCTGATAGTCCCCTTGAGGCTGCAGCAGCTGCTGTATGCACCATGGGTCTCGCCGGGGAAATCGGCTGGGATAACATGAAGGAAGGCGACGGCAATTCCACTTACAGGAACCGCATTATCGATGCAATATTCAACATGGACGAAGAGACACTGGATAAAGGAGCGAAGTATGAAATTAAGTAAAGAGCAGCTGACGGACGCACTGCTCCTCTACGCTATTACCGACAGGCACTGGCTCGATGGCCGCAGCCTCTACGATGTGGTCAAGGAGAGCCTGGATGGCGGAGCTACATTCCTGCAAATCAGAGAAAAGGAACTGGACGAGAAAACCTTCTTCGAAGAAGCTGTCCAGCTTCAGGAACTGGCGAGGAGCTACGGCGTTCCCTTCGTTGTGAACGACAACGTGGACATTGCTTTGAGAATGGATGCCGACGGTGTCCATGTGGGGCAGGAAGACATGGAAGCGGGAAACGTCCGCGCTCTGATCGGCCCGGATAAAATTCTCGGCGTGTCGGCTCAGACAGTAGAGCAGGCCCTTCTGGCAGAAGAGCGGGGCGCAGACTATCTGGGCGTCGGGGCAGTCTTCCCCACAGGCTCCAAGGATGACGCCATTGAAGTAGACCACGAAACTTTAAAGAAAATCTGCCAGGCCGTGAGCATTCCCGTTGTGGCCATAGGCGGCATAACGGAAGAAAACACACCTGAGCTTTCCGGCAGCGGAATATGCGGAGTCGCAGTAATAAGCGCCCTCTATGCCCAGCCGGACATTAAGGGCGCAACAGAGCGTCTCAAAATAATTACCAAAGAAATGGTAGAACGGTGATGAGGTTTTCGCCGACAAGTTTTTTCACCAGCGATTGTGGACCTTCTCGGCAAATCCGAGGAGGTCTTTTATTTCCAGCACAGTGCCGTCGTCAAGTACGGCGGTGCCGGTATATCTTCCGAAGACCTGATGCTGGTCGCTTAAAATAAAACCTGCATTCGTCCTGGAGCTGCGGTCTAAAATAGGCTTAAAGATCATGTTGAACCTGCCGTCGTCTGAAGTGAACTTCCACGGCTTTATGAAAAATTCGCCGCCTATTTTGTCCGTGGAAATAGTCTTTCCGGGAAGGGCCGGAATTACAAAGCGCACCTTGGAAAGCTTGTGTGCCTTGCCGTCATAAAAGAGCATATTCTCAGTGGCGGCACTTGTGTCTCCAAAGCCGTAGCCAATGTTAAATCCGAACCGAACGCCGTCATGAATCCCCGAGGCGCTTCCCCAGTACCAGACATTGTCCCGGGTCCAGACTCCCCGGCCCCAGTCCAGCGTGCCGAAGGAATCTGCGGAATCGAAAACTATATTTCTTCCGGCCAGCCTGATTTCACCGCTGGCAGGCATGCAGTTTATTTTTTCATTGTAATAAAAACACTTGGGAGCGTCGGCAAAGGGCGTAGCTATTACCATGGAATCCTGCTCAGGGCAGCTAAGCTTAATCTCACCTTCCACCGGCTCGCCTTGCCAAAAATCATTCATCATGAAGGTGATAATTCTCTCGCTGCCTTTGTGCTTGTAGCTGATGTAATGATTCTTGCCACTGCTCTTAACATCGCCTTCGAGAGTAGAAGGAGGCAGCTTCTTCCGCCCCATAGGCAGAGGCGCAATGGGACTCTTGGTGCACTGCCACTTGTTATCAAAGTCCAGAATGGAAATGCTGTCCATGCCAAGATAGCCCAGATCTGCCACGGTTATTGCCAGGCCGTAATGGTCGTTTCCAACATAATAGTAATCCCATTCCTTTATGCGGAATTTGGGCGCCGCAATTTTGCCGCGGTCATACTGCTGAAGATGACGCCGGCTGAATCCCGGTTCAGCAAGCCTGCCCTTCTCGTCCAGCAGCGTGCGGGTCTCTTTTATCTCATGTTGATGCATACATTAAACCTCACTTCGATATTGTATATTCTTCGCAGAGCTCCCAAGAACCCGGTCCTCTAAAATTCTCCCTCGTTAAAAAACGTCGTCTCCGCTCTTGAAGCCCAGGTTGGGATGGAAGTCGAATCTTACCGCGCCAACGTAAGCCTTGCCTTTAACGGCCTTAGCCAGGCGGGCAATTCCCTCGTGTCCGAAGCCTGCGCATACTTCAATTGCGTCTACTCCTTTGTTCTCAACGAATTCCACAGCAACCTTTTCCGCGTCTTCATAATCCAGAACACCTACTGTGTTCATGAGGACTCCCGGTGTGTCCACTACCCCGCGATCCTTTGATGAATCGGCGCCGGGCGCCAGGAATAAAAATAATGCATTTAATTTGTCTGCCATAGTGTCTTTCTCCTTATTTCTTATATTTCATAAAATAACTTATCACTTGTGTGGATTCACTTGACGGTTATAACCTACTGTTCAAGTTGGACTTGCAACTTAAGTTTACTTTTTTTATTTCCATCAACTATCTCGACCAACTTATTATCAGTCCTTGCCCACCTCATCATAGCCGACCGTCTGCATAGCCTTTTCGTGGACGCTGTACTCGGGGATGCCTGTCTCGTAAGCCTTGTCGCTCACCTCTACTCCGGGACCATATACCACTTCCTTAAGCTTGGGGCAACCTTCAAAGGCACCGTCGCATATCTTCTTCAGCCCCTTGCCGAAGACAATCTTCTTCAGTTTCTTGCAGTCCTTGAATGTGTAAGGCATTATCACTTCCACGCCATCGGGAATGTAGAGCTCCTCGAAGCTGCTCTTGGCGAAGCCATATTCCCATATTTCAGTCAGGCTGTCCGGCAGCTTAATCTCTTTGAGCTTGGTGCAACCCTCGAACATATAGCTGCCTATATTCGTAACCGTATTTGGAATCTTCACGTATGTAATCTCCGGGTGATTCTTAAACAGCGCATCGAAGAGAATGGTCACATTCTTCCCCGCCATCTTCGCCGGAATCACCACCCTGTTCTCGTCACCGCGATATCCCATTATGCTGATATTAAATTCGTCAAGCTGACTAGTAAAAAAATCCTGCATGCCTAATCCACCTCTTTTCTTACTAGGCATTATACCACAACTGGCATAGCTGATATAACTGCATCGTGCCCCTGCTATGGTAAAATCATGCCCCTTTTGTGACCGATTTCGGCATCAAAAATGGCATGACGTATGGTATAACTATAGCTGCAGTTGCTGCATAGTATAATACAAGCAAAATCACCGAACCCACTCGTTTAAATTATATATTTGTTATATATGTTATATACGCGATTTTATACGCGATTTCTCAGCTGGTGAAAAAGCAAAAAAGCTTTCAAAAATCCAAAAGTATTTGAAGATAATTACATTATCTGGTACAACCTTCAATTTCAAATGGTGATAAAAGTAAATTATTGTTTTAAATGCATTTTAACCATATCAGTTTTCCTTCAGATTGCCTCCTCAACGCTCTTTCCAAGTAGCATCTATCTGCAATTTTGGATTTTTGGTTAAAAATATTTATTTTCACCAACTAAAGTTATACTAAGTGCTGAAAATGCCGTATAGTATAACTGGGTTGAAATTTATAGATTGGTTTGGGATTGCAGAATCGTCCCTTTGGACAGCTTAAAGTGCAAAGGGACTTTTGTTGGAGATGGTGCAAAGGTGCGGGCTCTTTATGTAGAAGCCGGCGCGGGACAGTTTTCCAATCGCCCTCACCTGGGCTCTTGGATTCCGCTGACGGCTCTGGCTCGCCCTATAGCTGCCTTCGCCGGCTGTGGGTAGGGCCGGCGGGCAGCAGCGGCCAGTCGCCGAGCGGAAGCAGAGCGCAGGTCGTATCTGAGTGAGACAAGGTAAGGTTCAGCGACATGTCTGTATTAAAAAAAGACCCGTGGCAGGACTCGAATAATCAATAAACCCCTCCAGAAACGTCCGAAACGTCCTCTGCGTTTAAGTCTTTTTCTGACCCAAAAATAGCACGTGGAACAGAAAAAGTCAACAGCGGCAAAACTATACTAAGGGCTAAAAATGCCGTATAGCATAACCGAACTTGAACCGAAACTATGCGAAAAGTATCCAAGATGTTGGGGGCTAGTATTGAGTTACGCAGCTATTAATATTTTAATCTACTTATGCTAAAATATAAAAAATGATTACATCGCATAAAGAAAGGGGTGATATGAATGGGAAGTATATTAGCTTTGTTGTATGATTATGTACAGGATTTAAAGTGTTTAATTATTAAGGCTGGTGAGTTAGCTAAGATAAGCGCCCTTAATGACGAGTTATCAAAGCTTCAAGAGATAAAAACTTGTAATTTAAAAGATCTTAATCTTAGTATACGCGAATCCGAATATCTGATCTCGCTTTCGCGAATTCTGGCAGAATACGGATTCTACCAAACATATGAGAGTTTCGAAAATGCTTGCTTACTTCTGTCCACCGATTATAATCGTGCTAAAGAAGCTGTAGCTATGGCGGTAGAAAAATTTAAAATATCTACCTCTCAGCTCTATGCTGACAAGGCCGAAGAATATTTTCTTTGGAAAGATTATGAAGCGGATGACCCATGGGCACTACTTGTGGAGAAGTTGACTAAAAATGATGATATAGCCATAGCTCGGCGCAATTTTTATATAAAAAGGATTGCCAAACTGGCGAACCTGAGTAACCTAGCCAACATTACATCTGTTGACAGAAGTAATGAGATTATTATCAGTCTTTCTCCGCTCCGATTAGAATCAGATTTCATAGCGAACGATGGAAACTTGTCAAAAGTCCTGTTTCATCATTCAAGAAAAACAAATAAAACGGACCTCTACTGAGGTCTGTTCAGTTGTGCCCGTATAATGGTGTAAATTCAAATTTGCAAAAGAGCCATGCTCATCCTGTATAATGTAATTACCACACAACATTTACAGGAGGTATGAACATGACTCAAGTCAATATTACATTATCACACGAAGAAGTGCTACAGGTTTTATCAGTTAATCGTGACGATGCTTTCAAAATGCTCGTCGAACGAATTCTGAATGCAATCATGCTTGTCGAATCTGAAAAACAACTCGGCGCATCTATGCATGAACGTACCAGCGATCGTCAGGATTACCGGAATGGCATGCGGGAACGGGTTCTTAATACGAGAATTGGGAGCCTGACACTCGAAGTTCAAAGGCACCGTCGCATATCTTCTTCAGCCCCTTGCCGAAGACAATCTTTTTCAGTTTCTTGCAGTCCTTGAAGGTGTAGGGCATGATGACTTCCACGCCATCGGGAATGTAGAGCTCCTCGAAGCTGCTCTTGGCAAAGCCGTATTCCCATATTTCAGTCAGACTGTCCGGCAGCTTAATCTCTTTGAGCTTGGTGCAGCCCTCGAACATGTAGCTGCCCATATTCGTAACCGTGTTCGGAATCTTAACGTATGTAATCTCTGGGTGATTCTTAAACAAGGCGTCGAATAGTATGGTCACATTCTTTCCCGCCATCTTCGCCGGGATCACCACCCTGTTCTCGTCACCACGGTATCCCATTATACTGATATTAAATTCGTCAAGCTGACTAGTAAAAAAATCCTGCATCTCGCATCCACCTCTTTTCTTACTAGGCATTATACCACAACTGGCATGGCTGATATAACTAACAAAGGGGCTGTTGCACTAAGCATTTTAAAATGTTGGAGCGACAGCCTTTTTCATGCCAAAA
>DFGY01000122.1 GCA_002372505.1 Firmicutes bacterium UBA3738 | reverse complement strand
CTCCACATTTATTTTACACCAACTCCCCTTGTCACCGTTCCAACTTTTTCTCCATATGAGCGGAAATGTTGGAAATGAAGAGTTGACACGAGAACCTTACCCCTTCACCGTCCCCCTGTCACCTCCTTGTCATCAGTATTCTCTCATAGTAAAATATAAGGAGCGTTTAATAAAGGAGGCGTAAAAATGGTTGAAAGAATTGCACATTTATCACTGAAGAAATTTATTGTAGGTCTTGTTTTGGCTCTGGCCTTTGCCATGGTGTTGACTGCCTGCGGCGGCGATGAAGAGAAGAGCGCTGAGGAAAGAGAAAGTCTGTACCAGGTATCACTCCTGCAGGATCTGACGCAGGGAGATTACTACGGCAGCGTCCCTGTAGGGGATCTGAAGGAAAAAGGCGATATCGGTCTCGGGACTTTTGACAAGCTGAACGGCGAACTTATCATGCTGGACGGCAAAGTCTACAGAGCTGATGGAGATGGTAAGGTGGAAGAGGTTCCTGATGAGGAAACCATTCCTTTTGCATCTGTCACCTTCTTCGACGAGGATGACAAGTCCGACATAAAAGATATAAAGGATATAAACGGACTGATTGATTTTCTGGATAAGAAGTATACCAAGGACTCCGGGAATTATTTTCAGGTAGTAAGATTGGACGGTACCTTCAAATCCATGAACGTTCGCAGTGAAATGGCCCAGAAAGAACCTTATAAACCCCTTGCGGAAGTCATGGAGACAGATCAGAGATTCTTCGACTACAAAAACATCGAAGGTACGGTGGTCGGAATCTACTGCCCCGTTTATATGGACAAGATGAATTCTGCCGGCTGGCATTTCCATTTCATCTCAAAGGATGGATCAAAAGGAGGCCACATCGTAGATCTGCAGATTAAGGAAGGAACTGTAGCATGGGATGAGACCACGAAACTTGATATGGAGCTTCCCGATGTGGACAAATTCAGTGAATATGATTTTTCTACAGACCAGTCGAACGATGTAAAGAAAGTAGAAAAGCCGGAAGAATAAACGTGACAAAGGGACCTTCCCCCTTCACCAACTTATAGAAAAAAGACCTGCAGTTTCCCGCAGGTCGCATACTGTTCTCCCTATAAAATAATTAACTATTTTATATATTGTTTTTACGTCTTAAAAGACATGCGATCGTAAATAAGGAAACAAACAATATATAAGTAATAATCGCGAGAGAGTAACTGTCATCTCCGGTATCTATCACGTTATTCTCGTGCTTCGCTACTTTTTTCACTATTTTCGCCGGGGATTTTTTTGATGTATCCTTGGTATCCTTGCCATCGTCATTATTTGTTTTATTCTCAACTGTATTAGTTGCAGCATTAGCCTTGACGAAGTTCCATGTACCTACGAAGTATACATCTGCGGAGTCTACAGTTGCGCTCGATTTATCCCAGCCAACGAAAACCCATTTGCCGCCCTTTACGGCGATTTCCTTCGCGGAAGGATCTGCCGGGATTACAGAATTACCATTGATATATTCATTATGACGTTTTGGCAATGTTTTTAAAACATCATCCGGAAGATTTCCGGAAAAAGAATAGTGCTCCGTGTAAACCTTTTCCCATCTACCAACAAATTTAATATCTGCATTGTTTACAGTCTGGGTTAAGATTGTCCACCCCATGAATTTCCAAGTATCGTTACCAACTTTAACAATATTGACAGTTGGAGCTTCCCCGGTTACTTTTGTATCGTTTTCGTAGATTCCGGCTCTTGTGGGAAGTGTGGCCTTTACCTCGGCAGGTAACTGATCGCTGTTTTCGTATTCATAGGTTTCCGTGTAAACCTTCTCCCATCTGCCAACGAATTTAACATCCGCATTATTTACAGTTTGGGTCGGGTTTATCCATCCAATGAATTTCCAAGTGTCATTGCCAACTTTAACAATATTAACAGCTGGAGCTTCGGCTATGACTTCTGTATAGTTTTCGTAGATTCCTGGCCTTGTGGGAAGTGTGGCCTTTACCTCATTTGGCAACTGATCGCTATTTTCATATTCATAGGTTTCTGTGTATTTTGTTAAAGGAAACGCTCCGGAAAGGAAATACGTATCTACACCGTTCCCGTGATTAGCTCCACTAAGTTGCGCACTGGCTCCTCTGTATGTGAGTTTGATTCCTCCGGTCGTATTATCTGCTATGGTTACAAATCCCGAATAGTAATCGTTATTTCTACTGCTGGTGGGAATGCCATCATTCGTGAAAACATCATTGTAAGATTTATCCGCAAATATCTTATGTCCTATACTGGTCTTCTCAATTTTTGAAATGTATGGCATATTGGTAACAGGATCCACCGGTCTGCCGGTATAATTCCCTCCCGGAATAAACAAATCGCCGATATAACTTCCTGTTTTTAGTTCTACCTGTTCATTATAGTTTTTCACGTAATCATCATGGTACGCGTTGGTGTAATCTCTTGAAACATCAAGGTCAACCATTGGAAAATAATACGATCCGGGTACTATCTGCTTCGTGGTTTTATCGATAACTTTAATATTTACATCGACAATGAGACCATATGCCTGTTCAACATTCATTGGTTTATTTGTTTTATCGTCTTTCTTTGAGCCTCCGATTCCGATCATGTTGCCGGCAAAAAGACCCAGCATTAATCCTTCAACTAATGGGTTATTGGGTTGAGAGAATGTTATGCCTAAGTTGGAATATGTAATTACTACATCGTACTTTTTGCTATTATCGTTTTTGTTATACGCCCCATCCTCAAAGGTATATTGAATTATGTCACCATCATATTTATTAATGGTATCTTTTGAAATGTTCAATTTTCTTCCGTTCTTTTCGGCCTTATCCACATTGAGCGACAGATATACCTTATTATTTCCTGCATATTTTGTCGGATTATACAATTCAAATTCTGAAAAATTTGACAGCAAAGATGGGATTGAATTATTTCTACTTTCAGCACTAGTGTTAATAACATCGGTGTCGATGATAATGTTTACACTTCCCAAACCTTTTGTGAAATCCGTATCCGTGTTACCCTGTGTGACTCCTTCAACATTGTACGTGCCGGTATAATTGATGTAATTGTCATCTGTAACAACGATGTGATAGCTTATGCCATCGATTGTTAACTCCATCCACTCTTCCGTTGAAAAAGCTTTAAGAGCTGCCACATATAATATGCCATCTTCTTCATATATATTAAACAAAGAGTCGTCACTTACCTCATATGAACCTACTTCACCGCTTAAACCCACAGCATCCATTACCGTCTGCAATTTGACAGCCGAATCACCTTTCAAAACATATTCTTTATCATCATAGGTGAATTCTACGGTGTAGAATGAAAATCCGTCTGTGGCAACAGTCGCAGTCGCCCCTGATTTATTAACATCCAGTTCCTCTGAACTGTGGTATACATGGGTAGTTAAATTATTGTTTGCTACTTTATCGTTTGCAAAAGATACATATACATTATCGCCATCTTTTGGCTGAATCTCTTTGCCATCTGCATCTACAACCTTTATATCAAAAGTATATGAAGACACAATGTTATAATCTTTATTTTCTTTACCAGTGTTAGATACTTCCTCGACTTTTAATTCAGCACCTTTTGGAAAAACCCCTTCATCTGCAGAAACGGTAATCCTTGTGCCATAAGCAAATGAGCTTGCGTGGAAAGCAGGTGCAGCTATGTTTGTATTATTTTCTTCCGGCGTAACATCTCCATCTACTTCGGAATTATTAGAATCCGAAATCACTTCATCTGAGGGCATATTACTATCCTGAACATCTTCAGGCAAACTTCTTTCCTGATTATCTTCAGACAGACTACTTTCCTGACTATCCTCGGAAAGATTTTGCTCAGAATCCTTCTCGAGAGAATTCTGTACTTTGTCATCCTCAACACTTTGGATACTGTTTTCTTCGACAGTATTTACAACCTCATTATCAAGCGCAAAAGCGGGAACTCCGGTTGCTGAAAGTGAGAAAACCAACATTAAAGTGATAATCCGCAAACTTAAACGTTTCATTAATTCCATCCCAATTTCCTTTTCACTATTATATAACAAAATGATTTACCTATACATTATATATATTAATAACAACTAATGCAATGATAAAACATTACAACCGCTGTATTTAACGAGAAAAAAACCCTATTGTCAGACTGAGGACATGATGAAAGGAGCTGTTATATTGTCACATAAACACATTCTACGATTTGCAGCTGCTCTGCTTCGTCCTTCGGACTCGTAATCGCAGGCATCCCTCTTCCTTATAATGATGTGGATCAGGTTTATAGTCATGATCCTCTTTGCAGGCGGAGTCATCAACAAAATTATGGAAAAGTAATACGATAACCGGTTCCTACGTACTCTTCACATTTTTTCAGCGTCATGCTTCAAAAAACATTGAGTTTTAGGACAACTTTTTGGAGAAAATTATCAAATACAAGAATTATATAGCCACTACATAGTCCAGCATGATTGTTATTGTTCGCTATGTAAACAATTTCATTAAAATAGTTCGCTATGAGAACACGCCAAATTAATGTGGTAAAAAAGTTGTCCTACATCACCGATTTTTTTGCAATTTAACGCTGAAAATACAATTTGAAAAGGACGACCGGAGAGACGACATTTATTTCGGAAAAATCTTAAATCACTGTTAAGATTTCATCGAATCCGGTTTGCCTAAGAATATCCATAACATCTCAAGTAAAAAAAAGATGACAAAGGGTCTCTCCCTCTGTCATCTTATGTTGGTGAGCCTTGAGGGATTCGAACCCCCGACCTACGCATTCGTAGTGCGTCGCTCTATCCAGCTGAGCTAAAGACCCATGTGCCAAGGCACTTATGTGATTATAATGTACCCGGGCGGATTTGTAAAGGTTATTTTTTAGAACAAGATTTTAGAAAAGAGACAGCTGGTCGGATTCCGGCAGGCCGTCAAGAGCGCCGAAGCGTCTTAGTGTTTCTATGGCTGACTTGTTCACCTTTCCTCTCTCCTGAAGGTCCTCAATTGTTGAAAATGGCCGCACAGCCTTTTCTTCTTCTATGATCTTTCCAACGGATTCTCCAACTCCGTCAAGGGCGCACAGTGGCACCACTACCTTGCCATCCTCTACGGAGAAACGCAGTGACGGCGAACCGGCCAGTGTGGGCGGTTCAAACTCATATCCGCGGGAAAGCATTTCGTAAACGATTTCGTATACGGTTATTTCACTTTCTTTTTTCTTCTGCTCGGAGCGCTCCATGTGGTAGAGCACGTCCAGCTGGCGGATTACCGCATCCCGGCCCTGTCGAATAATTTCCCACTTAAATCCCTGCATCTTGGTGCTGAGGAAAGCGGCGTAAAATGCCTGGGGATAATGAACCTTAAAGTAGGCAATACGATATGACATCATAACGTATGCCACAGCGTGGGCCCGTGGGAACATGTAGGAAATCAGGTTGCAGGACTGAATGTACCAGGACTCTACTCCGGCCTCCCGCATTTCTTCCTCTTGATCCGGCTTCAGCCCCTTCCCCTTTCTTACAGCCTCCATAATGTTAAAGGCGTCGGAAGAAGGCAGCCCCTGATTTATGAGATAGTTCATAATATCGTCACGGGTGCAGATGGCTCCTTCGATGGTGGTCTGGCCGTTGCGAATAAACTCCTGGGCATTTCCCGTCCACACGTTTGTGCCGTGGGAAAGGCCGGATATCCTTATCAAGTCGGCAAACTTTGAGGGCTTGGTATCATCCAGCATCTGGCGTACGTAGGAAGTACCAAACTCGGGAATGCCGTAGCTGCCGTGCTTAAATCTATAATCATCGTATTTAATTCCGAGACTGTCCGTGCCGTTAAATAGCGCATTAACATCAGCATCGTCCATTGGCGTAGTCATAGGATCCACACCCGTCAGCTCATATAGATGCCTGATAATGGAGGGTGCATCGTGGCCCAGTATATCCAGCTTCAGCAGGTTCTCGTCAATGGAATGGTAGTCGAAGTGGGTCGTAGTTATATCCGAGCTGGAATCGTTGGCAGGCCTTTGGACCGGGCAGAATTCCGTAATCTCATGACCCATGGGAAGAATTATAATTCCGCCCGGATGCTGCCCCGTAGTTCTTTTAACGCCTACGCAGTGGTTGGCAATACGGTCAACCTCGTATTTGTCAGCCAGCTGTCCACGCTCTTCGTAATACTTTTCAGTAAAGGCCTTGGCAGTCAGGTACTTAACCGTACTGATGGTGCCTGCCTTAAATACATTCTCCCGGCCGAAGATTTCATCTACGAATCTGTGAGCCGTAGCCTGGTACTCACCGGCAAAGTTAAGGTCGATATCAGGCTCTTTATTTCCCTCAAATCCAAGGAATGTCTCAAAGGGAATGCTGTGACCGTCTCTATCCATCATTGTGCCGCAGGTCGGGCATTCCTTAGGTGGCATATCGATACCGCATTCATACTCCGACGGATCCCCCCACTCTATGTGCTTGCAAGCCGGACAGACGTAGTGAGCCGGCAGAGGGTTAACCTCAGTGATTCCCGACATGGTGGCCGCAAAGGAAGATCCGACAGATCCACGGGAGCCGACAACGTAGCCGTCGGACATGGATTTATCAACCAGCATTTTTGCAGATATGTACATTACGGCGTAGCCATTCCCGATAATGGAATCAAGCTCCTTGTCCAGCCTCTTTCGAATTGGCTCGGGAAGAGGCGTGCCGTATTTATCGGCCGCATTGTTCTCGCAGGTGCGCCTTAAGATTTCTTCCGAGTTCTCAATTTTAGGCGGGAACTTACCCTTGGCAATAGGGGTAATATCCTCATCTATCATATCCGCAATTATATTGGGATTATCAATTACGATTTCCCGAGCCTTGGCCGGGTCCAGATATGAAAATTCATCCAGCATTTCCTGTGTGTTTCTCAGGAAGAGTCCGTCCCCTTCATCAGCGTCGTCGTAGTGCTGCCCCGCTTTCAGAACCTTTCTGTATATAGCGTCATCCTCGTTAAGGTAGTGGGCGTCGCAGGTAGCAACAACAGGCTTACCCATCATTTCCCCTATCTTAATGACACGCATGTTCATATCTATTAAATCCTGATCGGAAGTTACGTTTTCAAATTTATTTTCACGAACCATGAACTGGTTGTTTACAAGAGGCATGATCTCCAGGTAGTCGTAAAATTCAGCGATTTCCATGAGCTCTTCATCGGTGGCGCCGGCAACGATGGCACTGAAAAATTCCCCGGCCACGCAGGCTGAGCCTACAATGAGTCCTTCCCTGTTTTCCGCAATTAAAGACTTTGGAATCCTGGGTCTGTAATAGAAATGGTGAAGGTGTGACTCGGATACCAGCGTGTAAAGTTCCTTGATCCCCTGCTGGTTTTTCGCAAGGAGAATAATGTGGTTTGTCCGAGTGTCCTTGTGACCTACGGTTCCTCCCTTGTCGTCATAGACATAGCCTTCCATGCCGTAAATGACTTTTATGTCTGAGCCTTCCGCAGCGTGCATTACGTCAGGGAATGCCTGAACAACGCCGTGATCCGTCACCGCCACAGCCTTGTGTCCCCAGGAGGCAGCCAGCTTAACCAGCTCCTTCGGATCAGACAGACCGTCCATGTCGCTCATCTTCGTATGGGCATGGAGCTCGACTCTCTTTTCCTCCATGTCATCGGTACGGACCTGTCTTTCGGCAAGCTCGATGCTCTTGCAGTCCATAACGATCCGCCGTGCGTATTCATCGTAAATAATGTTGCCGCGGATTTTAATATATATGCCGTCCTTAAAGTCGTCTTTTATACTCTTCCACTTGTCCTCGTAAAAGAAAACTTTGCAGGGCATGGTACCGCTGCCGTCGTAAATTGCAAAAGTAGCCAGAGCGTAATCCTTACCTGTCTTGGTCTTGCCGGTCCTGATGTCCAGGTCGAAAACTTCACCCTGGATAATCTCACCCTTCATTCCTTCCTGGGTCTCCATTATGGGAATGATGGTGCCTTCTATGGGCTTTCCGAGAAATTGCTTGCCGTCAAACTTTCCTGCGGAGCCATTTCCGTTGGAACCCATAGGTCTTACGGGAACGTAATTATTTACAAGCTGTTCGGCTTTTTCTTCGCTCTTTCTGTACTGCTCTTCGTCGTGCTGGAAGAACACCTTAAGGCTAAAGCCGAAGGCATCATCGTATTCCTTTGAAAATTTATCAGCCACCAGCTCGTTTAATGTGTCGCTGGCTCTTTCACCGAGGACTCTGATGCGAACCTCACCATCTCTGATATCAACGTCATCCTTTACGACGGAATTAAGAAGTCCTGAAGTGTCCTTTTCATATTTATCGAAAAGATAAGGCAGATAAAGGAGTATTGCATCCCTTTTATCCTGCTTCAGATAAGTATAGAAAAAGTCAAAGGTGACCTTGCTTACGTTATCCAGTTCATCTAAAAACTTTTGCTCCCCTTCTTTAATTGCATCCCAGGGTACAACAAAGTTGCTCCTCACCTTTACCAGGAGCTCTCCTGTATCACTGTCTAAAGTTGCCCCGTCAAATTCAAAGGCAAATTCATCTTTTAAATACGCTTCAAACAAATTCATATAGTCTCAGCCAGCTTTATTAATTCGCCGGTAATCTCCTTTTCACTTACTTTCTTTTGTGGCTCGCCGTTTATAAATATGAGCCCTTCTCCTTTTCCGCAGGCAACTCCGAAGTCGCAGCCCTTAGCCTCGCCCGGGCCGTTAACCACGCAGCCCATGACAGCTACTTTAATAGGCTTTCTGCCTTCCTTTACACGCCTTTCGGCTATAGGCATGAGCTTCGTCTCCACTTCACCTGCAATGCTGTCTAGGTCTACCTTTGTCCTTCCGCAGGTTGGGCAGGACACAAGTTCCATAGCCATAGGCCGCACTCCCGCAGCTGCGAGTATTTTCTTTGCGGCGTAGATCTCTCTCACCGGGTCACCTGTCAGAGACACTCTCATTGTGTCGCCGATGCCTTCCATAAGGAGGGCTCCCAGGCCAACGGCGGATTTCACAATTCCCATTTCAGGTGTGCCCGCCTCAGTAACGCCGATGTGAAGAGGATAGTCGCTCCTTTCACTCATGAGTCTGTAGGCCTTGGTGTTCATAAGGACGTCCGAGGACTTTATGGAAATTACTATGTCGCCAAAGTCCATGTCCTCCAGAAGCTTTACATTTCTAAGGGCACTTTCAACCAGTCCCTCGTCTGTAACGCCGCCGAACTTTTCCAGAATATCCTTCTCCAGAGATCCGGAGTTTACTCCCACCCTTATGGGAATGCCCTTTTTCTTGGCCTTGTCGACCACCAGCTTTGTCTTCTCCGGGCCGCCAATGTTTCCGGGATTAATTCTTATTTTATCTGCGCCCATGTCCATTGCCATGAGTGCCATTTTATAATCGAAATGAATGTCCGCAACCAGAGGAATATCAGCAGCTTCTCTCACCTTGCCAAAGCATGCCGCCGCTTCCTCGTCGGGAACAGTGAGGCGCACGATTTCGCAGCCGGCTTCTTCAAGTGCCTTAACCTGGCTGATGCAGGCATCTGCGTCGTGTGGATCTGTATTTGTCATAGACTGAATAGACACAGGGGCGCCTCCGCCTATTACAATATTTCCGCATTTTACTTCTTTACTCATTTTTATAACTCCAGCTCATACATAATCATGGCAATAGCCGCAATACCCGCCGTCTCTGTTCTGAGAATTGTTTTTCCCAGACTTACGCTCTTTGCTCCGGTATTTGTGAGAAGCTCTACTTCGGGATCCGAGAATCCTCCTTCCGGCCCGATTATTACAGCTACATTCTTTACACCGGTATCTACACCTTTAAGTGAGTCTTTTATGGTACATCCTTCTTCGTTTTCGTATGGCAATATAATCAGATCATAATCAGTGAGAATGCCGGGAAGGACCTTTAGCTTCACCGGACCACCGATTTCAGGGACGATTCCCCGCTGACATTGCTTTGATGCCTCGGCAGCAATGGTCCTCATGCGCTCCACTTTCTTCCCATAGGAACCGTTATCTTTAACCACGCTCCTGTCCATAAATACGGGAACAATGGTACTTGCCCCAAGTTCAGTGCACTTCCGGACTATGTCGTCCATTTTGCTCCCCTTGGGAACTCCCTGGAAAAGAGTTACCCGAAGGTCAGGCTCTCCGGCAAACTTCTGCTTATCCTGAATCACTGCCTGGACTTCATCGGAATCAATGGAATCTATAAGGCAGAAATATTCCCACTCCGAAGAATCGGAAACTTCTATTTCATCTCCAACCTTCAGCCTGAGAACATTCTTAATGTGCTTAATGTCGCCTTTGTCTGTTATGTATATTCTATCAGAGCCTACTGAGGCCGCATCTACGAAGAACCTACTCATAGTGAGCTCCTATGGCACACCAGTCGTCGGACATGAATATGTCATCAACCTGAAATCCAAGATCGAGAAGTGCATTAGTCACCATCTCGCTCTTTTCCACGAGAATGCCGCTGCATATAAATGGCCCGCCCGGCTTAAGGTGCTTCTTTATATCCTTGGCCAGCTCAATTACCAGCTCGGCGATTATGTTGGCTACCACCAGGTCAGCCTCATAGTCCACGCCTTCAGTCAGGTCCCCTTTTACGATTTTTATTTTATCGCTGCATCCGTTCTTAGCAACATTTTCATTGGCTACGGCTACAGCGTCGTCGTCAATGTCGATTCCCAGCACGTCACTGGCTCCCATTAGTGCCGCTGCAATTGCGAGAATGCCGGAGCCTGTGCCTACATCCAGAACCTTCTTACCTTCGCAGCCCCACTTCTCCATAAGCTGGGCGCACATGGAGGTTGTTGCGTGGTCTCCCGTGCCGAAGGCCATGCCCGGATCCAGAGAAATTATTATATAATCACCTTCCGGTACTTCCTCCCAGCTGGGACAGACAACAATATTCTCAGTAAGAGCCAGGGCCTTAAACTGCTCCTTGTACTTTTCCTTCCAGTCTGCATCGTCAATGGTCCTGATTTCAGCATCAATGAACTTTGACGCCACCTGAGCCGCCCTTCCTGCATCTTCAAAGAAAACGTTTACTCTCGGCATCATGGTTAGCTCATTTTTAACCAAGTCTTCGTCAATAAAGTCCCAGTCATACTCACTCTTGTTATCCATAATTTCACGAAGATCCGCCGGGTCCTCGATCTGGTACTCGAAAATGTCCAGCCCGGCCAGCTCTTCTATTACGGATTCCGTATCTTCAGTTGTAATAATTACCTGATAATATTTCATTTCAAACCTCTATATAAATCCTTAGGCCGGATAAATATCAATTATTTCTTCGCTTTCCACTGCCGCATCCACAAGGGCCTGAACGTCCAGGGCGCTCTCGGATTTTTCAATACGGTCAAGGCGTGGCTTTGTCAGCGGATGCCTTGGCAGAAATACGGTGCAGCAATCCTCGTAAGGCTCAATGGACTTTTCGTAAGTACCAATGTCTCTGGCCACATCGATAATCTCTGATTTGTCCATAGCGATAAGTGGCCGCATAACGGGAATGCTTACGCTGGCGTCGGTAACAACCAGTGAATCCGATGTCTGACTGGCTACCTGCCCCAGACTTTCTCCCGTAATGAGCATGTCGCAGGAATACTTCCTGGCAATCTTCTCCGCCGTGCGCATCATAAAGCGTCTGAGCTGAATGGTCATTTCCTCCTGTGGGCAGTTTCTGGCAATCTGCTCCTGTATAGGCAGCATGTTTATAACGTGCATTTTAAATCTGCTGCAGTAAATAGCCAGGATTCCCGCCAGCTCTTCAACCTTGGCCTGGGCACGCTCGCTGGTATAGGGATAGGAATGAAAATGAACGGCTTCAATCTGCATTCCGCGCTTTGCCATCATCCATGCAGCCACCGGTGAATCAATTCCGCCGGAGAGGAGCACCAGTCCCTTGCCGTTTGTGCCCAGAGGCAGCCCTCCGAAGCCTGCAATTTTCTGCTGGTAGAGATATGCCACATCGCTTCTCACGTCTACGAAGAGATAAACATCCGGCTCGTGGACGTCAACTTTCAGCACCTTGCATCCCTTAAGAACGCTGGCTCCCACCTGTCTTGCTATGTCAGGCGATTTAATGGGAAAGTTTTTATCCGCCCGCTTGGCATCTACCTTAAATGTCTTAACGCCCTTCTTTTCAATAAGGTTCATCATGTAGTCCACAGCCGCCTTCCCGATTGCCTCCATATTAGGCTCAGTGGATACGGCGGGACTTATGGACGCAACACCGAAGACCTTTCGGATTTCCGAAATAATGGTATCCTCGGGTATGTCTTTATCGGCATATACGAAGATAAGACCCTCGTGGCGCGTCACTTCCACGCCCTGATATTTCTTAAGCAACCTTCTGATTCGGTCTACAAGGGTCTTTTCAAAATAAGGCTTGTTCTGTCCCTTCAGAGCTACTTCCCCAACTCTGACTATAAACGTATTTCTCTCATTCATTACCTAAAGCTCCCCAGGCTTCTGAATCTGTCAACAGCCTGCTTTGTCTTTTCAACAACGTAGTCCACTTCATCAAGGTTATTAAACCTGCCGAAGCTGAACCTTATTGCACCTTCAACTTCTCTATCATTAAGCCCCATGGCGCGAAGAACGTGTGAGCCTCCTACGTGGTTTGAAGAACATGCGGAGCCGGTGGAAACGTAGATTCCATCCTGCTCCAGGGAATGAAGAATGACTTCACCCCTGGTTCCCATAAAGGACACGTTGAGCACGCTCTGACATGCGCCCTCAGGGCTGTTAATTACAATGTCATCAATATTTTCCTCAAGGCCTTTTGCCAGGGCGTCCCTGATCTTAGCCATTTCTTCTCCGGCCTCTTTCAGATTTGAACTAATCATTTCACAGGCCAGGCCTAAGCCTGCAATTGCCGGCAGATTTTCAGTACCGGGTCTTATATCCTTTTCCTGACCGCCGCCGAACAATAAAGGTTTTATGTTAACTTTATCTGTGAAGCACACTGCTCCCGTTCCCATAGGACCGTGGATCTTATGACCGCTGACGCTGATTACATCAACACCTACAGTTGGAATTTCCAGCTTTCCAAAGCTCTGGACTGCATCAACATGAAGCATAGCATCACCTTTGATTTTGGCAATTTCCTCTATAGGCTCAATGGTTCCCGATTCGTTATTAACATGCATGCAGGAAATGAGAATAGTTTTCTCATTAATGGCCTCCTTCATCTGGTTCATATCCACCCTGCCTTCTCTGTCTACACCAACGTACACCGCCTCGAAGCCTTCTTCTTCAAGAGCCTTAAAGGAATTGAGCACAGCAGGATGCTCGATTTTAGTGGTAATAATTCTTTTGCCTCTCCGGGCTCTGGCTCTTGCAATGCCCATAATGGCAATGTTATCCGCCTCAGTTCCCCCGGATGTGAAATAAACACCCTCAGGACTGACTCCCACGGCGTCAGCCACCTGCCTTCTGGCAGTCTTCATAGCCTTTTCCGCCTCCAGACCCATGTGGTGAAGTGAAGAAGGATTGCCATATTCCTCTTTCATGTATTTAACAACTATATCAGTCACTTCGTCGAAAGGTCTGGTAGTTGCACTGTTGTCCAGATATACCTGCATTTTGAATTTCCTCTAAACATTACACGGCGGTACGCAGGCTCCGGGAAGAACCTACGTACCGGCATTTTAATTCTCTTAATAATATTTTCTTCTTGTTTCTTATTTAGCGTAATCAACCGCTCTGGTCTCTCTTACGATATTGACCTTGATCTGGCCCGGATAATCCAGCTCTTCTTCAACCTTCTTGGCGATTTCGCGAGCCAGCATAGGCATCTCTGCATCCGTAACCTTATCAGGCTGAGCAATTACGCGGATTTCACGACCTGCCTGAATGGCGAAGGACTTGTCCACGCCCTTAATGTTGTTGGCAATTTCCTCAAGCTGCTGGAGTCTCTTGACGTAAGTTTCCAGAGTCTCTCTTCTTGCACCGGGCCTTGCGGCGGAAAGTGCGTCTGCAGCGGCAATGAGTACAGCCTCGGGAGTCTTGGCCTCGTAGTCGCCGTGGTGTGCAGCCATTGCGTCAATGACAGCCTGGCTTTCCTTGTACTTTTTAAGTACTTCTATACCAAGGTCTACGTGAGTACCTTCCTTGTCGTGGTCAATAGCCTTACCTATGTCGTGAAGAAGTCCGGCACGCTTAGCAAGCCTTACATCCATGCCAAGCTCTCCTGCCATAAGTCCGGCAAGATGGGATACCTCTTCCGAATGCTTAAGTACATTCTGTCCGTATGAAGTTCTGTATTTCAATCTTCCCAGAAGCTTTATGAGCTCAGGATGGATGTTGTGGATGCCAACATCGTAGGATGCCTGCTCGCCGGCCTCTTTAATGGAAGCGTTAACTTCTTTTTCGGCTTTTTTAACGGTTTCTTCAATCCTTGCCGGATGAATTCTGCCGTCCACTATTAGTTTTTCAAGTGCCAGTCTGGCTACTTCACGTCTTACCGGGTCGAATCCGGAAAGGATTACCGCCTCCGGTGTATCGTCGATAATAAGTTCAATACCTGTGGCTGTTTCAATTGCTCTGATGTTTCTTCCCTCACGACCGATGATTCTACCCTTCATCTCTTCGTTTGGAAGATTTACTACCGAAACGGTACTCTCAGCTACGTGATCTGCGGCACATCTCTGGATTGCACCGACTATAATCTCTTTGGCCTTCTTATCAGCTTCGTCTCTGGCTTCGGACTCAATGTCTCTTATGAGCTGTGAAGCCTCAACTCTGATTTCACTTTCAACCTGCTGCAAAAGTATATCCTTTGCCTCTTCCCTGGAATATCCTGAGATTTTCTCCAGTTCCGCCACCTGCTTTTGGTGTAATTCGTCCAGATCCTTCTGCTTCTTGGTTATATTTTGTTCTTTTGCTGTAATGCTTTGTTCTTTTCTTTCTATATTTTCAAGTTTTCTGTCTATTGATTCTTCTTTTTGATTCAGTCTGTTCTCAGATTTAGACAGCTCGCTTCTGCGGGATTTTATTTCTTTCTCCGCTTCATCCTTATATTTTAGCGCATCTTCTTTTGCTTTTAGGGCAATTTCTTTCTTTATTGTCTCAGCCTTGTTCTCTGCATCCAGTATGAGATTCTTGGCTGTTTGCTCTGCTCCACCGATCGTCTTTTCTCCGACCGATTTACGTAGTATGTAACCTGCCAGTATACCGATAATCAGGGCGATTACACCTACGATTACTGCTAAAACTACGTTTGTCATATCAGTAACACCTCCTTTCAATAGTATTATTTTTGTAATGACATACAAAACATATTGAAAGATAAGTGAACAATCATTACATGCATATCATATAATTACGCCTTGATATAATTATACGCATCTATTATAATGATTTAGGCAATCACAGTCAAGGCATCCTATACGAAACACTACATGAAAGGAAAGTAATGAAATACCTTCAAAACATTTTCAAAGGTATAAATAAATCACTAATAATCGTCCCGATTCTCCTGGGCATATTAAGCGTCGTAATGATGTTTAGTACGGCGGGAAACAACGGCATGAGAACGGTTTACGTCCAGAGCGCAGCCTACGTTATGGGTGCCATTCTTATAGTTGTCATGGGAAATATGGACTACTCCGTAGTAGCCGACATAGAAAAGAAACTATACATAGGTTCTATTGTATTCCTACTTACCGTATACATTCCCGGTCTGGGGGTTGAACTAAACGGTGCCAGGAGCTGGATCGATCTGAAATTCACTACATTTCAACCTTCTGAATTAGTAAAACTTACATTCATTTTGCTATTTGCCCACTACCTCACAAGACATAAGGACGAACTAAGATCCTTTAAAGGAGTATTTTACGCCCTGCTTTACGCCATGCCTTTCCTTCTTATAGTAACAAAGGAAGACCTAGGCTCAGGTCTGGTATTTGGCGTAATCTGGGTGACAATGGTATTTTATGCGGGAATAGACGGGGCTCTTTTCGCTAAATGCGCCGCTGCCGTTGCTGTATGCATACCGGTGGCCTACCACTTCATGGCAGACTATCAGAAGCAGCGTATCGAGGCCTTCCTTCATCCCGACAACCTGGCCATAGGCGCCAACTATCAGATATATCAGTCCAAGACCGCAATCGGCTCAGGCGGCTTCTTCGGAAAGGGTTTGTTCAACGGTACACAGAAGGATCTTAACTTCCTGCCCGTACAAAACTCCGACTTTATATACGCCGTAATAGTGGAAGAACTGGGCTTCATCGGCGGAATCTTTGTAATTCTGGCCTTTGCCTGGCTCCTTTACAGCATTGGTAAGGTTGCACTCCAGTCTCACGATACTGCAGGATCCCTCATCGTTATAGGTGTCCTGGGCATGTTCCTTTTCCAAGTATTCGAAAATATTGGCATGACTATGGGTGTAATGCCGGCTACGGGTATAACCCTCCCCTTCCTCAGCTACGGTGGATCATCAATTCTTTCAAACATGATTGCCATGGGAATGGTTATAAACGTAGCAATCCGTAATCGAGGAGTTCAATTCTAGATTATTTATTATTAACTAATACGATTGACTTTTGGAAAACGGTTTTCCTTACGCACAATCAGCGAATTATACTCGCGATAAGTGACCCGTCCGGGAACTCGCGCGGGATTCTTTGCGCTCAAACAAGCCCGGACGGTGAATCACTTATCTTGCTCGCATAACACTGCTGATTGTATGCGTTCGTCAAAATGTTTTCCAAAAGCCAAACCGTATTAGCAATAAAAAAATAAACAATAATTAAAAAAAAGGATCTAATAGCGATCCCCTTCTACGATTCGTTTTACGATTTTACTGAAGTTCCGTTCTATATAGGTTCCTAATTTAAGTACAATGGGAACTCCTTTATTAGTGGCTATAAATACATTATCGTCATACTGGATTATGCCTGCAATATTCAGGCGCAGGTCAGATGATATATCTGCCAGTGACGGCACTATTCCGCGAGCCATAAGCTCAGGATTCACCTTGTTTATTACTGCGTATCTGCTCTCTTTGCCCAGTTTAACAAGTTCACGATCCACAATGTCAGCGTCCCGGATAGACGCGATTTCGGCTTCAGTTACGATTACGACTGTGTCAGCCGGTGCAACTGCCAGGTCCAGACCTTCATGAATGCCTGAGCAGCCGTCAATAATGATGTAATCAAATTCTTCGGAAAGCTTGCTGCACAGTACATCCATGTGAAGAGGCGTAATGTCTCTCTCATCCTTTGGAGGCGCAGCTGAAACCAGGTAAAGGGATTTAAATCTCTTGTCCTTAACCAGGGCCTGTTTTATGCGGCAAACTCCGGATATTACATCCATTACGTTATATACTATTTTATTTTCAAGGCCCAGGTAAATATCCAGATTACGAAGACCCATATCCATATCTACAAGTACTACCCTGTGACCTCCCATTGCCAGTAGTGCGCCCATATTTGCGGCGAAAAGGGATTTCCCGGTACCACCTTTTCCTGATACGATTGAAATTATCTTACTCATGATTTCCTCCGCTGACAATTATAACACATCTGTATCCATCTTAAAGGTTTTTGTTTTGCTTTTTGTGTCAAAATATTTTCCAAGTACTTCTTTTACAGCCGGCGCAGTGTTGGCAGCCGTTACTCCCTGAGGCACCATCGCGCATACGGCAATTTCCGGTTTATCCGCCGGAGCCATTGCAACTACCCAGGCGAATTCGTCGTAATCGGATTTATACTGATCCAGCTGCTTAGTGGTCACCTTTCCATTTGTAAGATTTATTACTGCTCTTCTAACTGCCGTGTCTTCCGTAGTGTAAAGATCCGGGAATTTGTCCATGAGACGCTTCATCTCTTTTTTTACCTTCTTCCAGGACAGGTTAGGTGCAAAGTCTCCCAGATGCCTCCTTATGTAGCTGACTTCAGACTTTGGATTTACCTTACCGGCTTTTTCAGCTGTACCTGTCTTGGCCGCAACCCTGATGCGCTTTTTGTTTACTTTGAAGTTGCCGAATATTTTTGAAACAGTACTTTCCCTGCTCTCGGCTACCTGCTGCATACCCTGGATTACATAATCAAAATATTTTTTCTTGTCCACCTTAACCTTGGTGGATTTTTTCTTAACAGTGTTTCCTTCGTCTTGAACGGCTTTGACTACGCTGACCTGATTGTGAACGCCTTTGTTGCCAAGTGTGGCAATGTAGTTAGCCATTTGTAGCGGTGTATATGAGTTTTCACCTTGGCCGATGGCAATGTTAAATGCGTCGCCGGTAGTCCAGGAAGCCTGGGGATAATAGTCGAAGAGGAATAACTCTCCCACCTTCTGTCTCTTGCTGTCCTTAATTCCTACCTGAGGCAGCATGTCGTTATAAAGGTCTTCCCACTTGATTTTCTTCTTGTTGTCATCGAGCCAGCTGGTGATGGTATCAATGTTTTTATTTAAAAGCTTCTGGTCTTTTACTACGCCGGCTTTAAAGTATTCTTCCGAAGCAGCCATAAGTTCATTCTTAAGATTTGTCTTAAGGGCTTCTATCTTTCTCTTTTCCGTAGGCACAGGTACGTAAGCTTCGTTAAGCTCGATTCCCGTCTTCTTGCCCAGGCCGAACTGCTGAGCTATTTCAGTAATCATATCTATGCTGATTTTCTTCTTATATCCCAGGGAGCCACCGGAGTACCAGTCCTTGCCCGTAGCAACATCGTAGAAGTAATAGTTGCAGGATACGGCCAGGGCTCTGAACATATCTATAGGTCCGTGGTTTCTGCCCTTCTGCTGGTTCCAGACTACGCAGGCGAAGGTGGTACCCCCAAGGGTAATTGCACCACCGTCCATGTAATAGTTGTACGGATTAAGGCCGCACTGCAGGCCAGTAATTGCAGTAATAGGCTTGAAAGTTGAACCGGGCTGTACAGTTGACATAGTGGCCATATTGTAGAGAGGCGCCGGAGAAAGTGAGTCTCTCGGGTTGTCACTCTGCAGCTTATCCCAATTCTTGTCGCTAATACCGTTGGCAAAGAGGTTCGGATCGTAATCCGGATAGCTGGCCATTGCCAGTACATCACCTGTATCCACTTCAATTGCGACTATTGCCCCGGACTTGGCGTTTGGTGCCATCTTGGAAATTGAAGAAGTGCCGTAATCGCTATAAACATATCCGCCATACCTCATGGCATCGATGGTTCTCTTAAGCCCCTTTTCCGCTGACTTCTGAAGACCCAGATCGATTGTCAGATATACGTCCTTGCCCTTCTCAGCCGTAGATTCACTGATTACCTTGGAGGTCTGTCCCTGGTTGTTTACCTGTACCACCTTTTCTCCGTTAGTACCGGCCAGTACAGATTCCATGCTGCTCTCGATTCCTTCACGACCGATAAGTGCGCTGGCTTCATAGCCTTTATTTATGTATGTCTCTTTTTCCGCATCGGAAATCTTCCCCATGTATCCGAGAATGTGGGAAGCCGTTTTATCATTGGGATAATATCTGGTAGTGTCTGATACAACTTCAACTCCGGCAAGAGCCTCGTTGTCTTCTTCTACCAGCATTACAGTCTTCGGTGATACCTTCTTGGCAATAGTTGCAGGAAGATATTTGCTGTATCCCAGGGAATCCAGTTCATAGCGAGCCCTCATTATCTGACGGGCTTCCTTGTTGGAAAGAGACGGATCGATCTTCATTACTTCTCTGATTTCCTTAAAGGCATCCTTTGCCTTAAGATCCAACATGGTTTCGTCGTTACCAAAATACATCTGGAGGAATTCGTCCTTTTCCTGATCCGCCGTGTACTTCATATTTGAAACGGAAATAGGCGGATACTGATTATAGGTATTCTGCATTTCCACCTGGGCGTCAAAACGACTCAGGGACGGATCTATGCCCAGCTTGTTTCTCATGGCATTAAAAGCCTGCTCAGCAGTCAGACTTGTTTTCAGATTCTTCTTTTTCAGCCAGGAAGTAATCTGTCTGTCGTAAGTGTAATAGTATTTCCCATCTTTGATTTTAATGGGGAAATTATCAACAAACTTGTCACCGTTTTTCTTCATTATCTTATGGAGAGAATAAATGGTATCATTTAATTCCTCGTTTGTCTGGCCGCTGGACTGGATCCTTAAAGAAAAGCTCTGCTTGTTTCCTGCCAGCAGCTTGCCGTTACGGTCGTATATTTCACCTCTGGGAGCAGTTGTGTAAATGCTCTTGGTGGAAATGTTCTTTGCAGCATCTGCCCACTCGGAATGCTGGATAATGGTTACTACGAAGAGTCTTACAGACAGAATAACTCCAAGCACAACAAGAAGAGCCATTAGCTGGGAATATCTAGTTCTGAATCTTTTTCTTACTTCTCTTCTGAAACTCATACTTCCTCGTTTGTGTACCTGTCGTTGTGATACTCTTCAGCCTTCTTATGCATCACAAGGAACATTATAACCAATACGATAACGTTATATACTATGTAAACAGGCAGCATTTTTGCCGCATATTCAATGCCCATGGGACTCCCGAGGGTCTTCATAATTCCGTAATATGCCACCTGGTAAATGACTGTGGAAATAATAGCCGATGCTATGAGAGTAATAATTTTTTCCACATTGAGCCATACGTGGCAGGCTGCTGCGAATATTCCAACCGCAAACATGGACAGTGCACATGGACCCACGTATGAGCCGGCGCAAATGTCCAGCAAAAGACCGAAGAATATCCCGAAAGGAATGCTACGATAGCCTTCCTCGTAAAGGAATGTGATGATTATCATCATACACATTACCAGGTTCGGTCCTGCGTTTTTTATTTCTATTAAGTTCACCACCGACAACTGAAACAGGAATGTCAGCAGGAACAGAAAAGTTACTTTCTTAAAACTCATTTGAATATTGCCACTTTCTGAAGTGATTCAAAGTCTACCGAAGGTCTCACGGTAATTACTTTCAGCTGCCTGTCTTCATCGTAATCCACCGTAGATACCTTACCTACAATTATTCCTTCAGGATATACGCCGATGCCGGAAGTCACTAGGGTATCGCCCTTAACGATTTTAGCCCGGTCGTTCATTACATATCCTGACAGCTCACCCTCGCTGTTCGCGGATATTACTCCCGTAACGCTGGTCCGTCTCAGGACTTTAAAGCTTACGTTGTTATTCTCGGAAAGAATTGAAACAACCTTCGACCAACCTTTGCCGCAATCAAAGACCTTTCCTACCAGTCCGTTTCCATCTACTACGATGGAGTTGTTTTTGATTCCTTCTTCTGTACCTCTGTCTACAGTAAATACTATAAATGGATTCGAGTAATCTATTTCCGTTATTCTTGCCGCAATTGATGACCTCTTGTTCTTATAAGGATCGAATTTAAACACGCCGGACAGTCTCTCCAGCTGGTTTAAATCATCTTTGCTTAAGGTCAGATCCTTATTTTCCTGCTCAAGCTTAGCCACCTGCTCCTTCAGTTCCTCATTCTCTTTAAGAAGGGAACTGTACCTGAAGACGCCGGCCACAGTATTTCTCACGCCGCTGGTAACATAAGACAGTGGTGTCTCAATTACGTGGACAACTTTGTGCGTACCCCGACCGATAAATGAGGAACCGCCGGCGGAAAGAAAGGAAACAATAATAACCAGGCACAGTACAAGTACTATGCCTGCAATTACTGAAAACAATTTATGTTCTCTTAGCCAGTTCATTGATGCTTATTTCCTATCTCTTCTTATCACTTGCGTATACCATCAGCTTATCCACATCTTCCAGGCTCTTGCCCGTACCAAGTGCCACTGCCTCGTAAGGCTGTTCAGCCAGGGAAACCTCCATTCCCGTCTTCATGGAAATGAGCTTGTCCAGGTTTTCAATCATACCGCCGCCACCTGTGAGCATCATGCCCTTTTCTGCAATGTCGGCTGCGATTTCCGGGGGAGCCTTCTCAACTGTATTCTTAATGGCGTCCACTATCATTTCCATGGATTCATGAAGTGCCGCCTCCATATCCTTACTTGTGCACTTGAATGTCTTGGGCAGACCTGAAATAAGGTCTCTGCCTCTTGCGCTCATCTGCTTAACAATTTCCTTACCGTCCTCATCCTTTTCAACGAGAGCGCTGCCGACTCTGATCTTCAGCTCTTCGGCAGTTTTGTCGCCGATGAGTACGCCCTTCTTCTTTCTTACGTACTGTATAATGGCTTCGTTGAATTTGTCACCGGCATAGCGCAGTGATGTTGATACAACAATGCCGCCCAGTGCAAGGATTGCTATGTCAGCTGTACCGCCGCCAATATCGGCAACCATGCAGGCTTCCGAATCGTCAATATCCAAACCTGCGCCAATAGCTGCTGCCGTAGGCTCGTCAAGAATGTATACTTCCTTGGCGCCCAGGTTCATTACAACCTCTTCTACAGCCATTTTTTCTACATCGGTAACGCCGCTGGGCACACCCACAACTACTCTGAGTCCGCTAGGTCTCTTGTCACCGAGAGCCTGTCTTATAAAGCGCTCAAGCATCTCAGCAGTCATATCGAAATCAGATATTACTCCGTCCTGAAGTGGTCTGATTACGATAATGTCCTTAGGCGCTTTGCCAAGCATAGCCTTTGCCTTAGTACCTGTGGCAATTATTCTGGCTGTACGTTTGTCATATGCAATAACCGTGGCCTCGTTAAGAACCACACCTTTATCCTTTATGTAAATAAGGGTGTTGGCTGTACCAAGGTCTATTCCCATGTCTTTTGATGAATTGAACACTTTATAATTCCTCCGTTTTCTACTATCCTAAGTATACTATTCTATGTAGCCCTTTTCATTCAGGCTCACATATGTCCCGTCACCGATTATAACGTGATCGAAAACATTTATTCCCATCACTTTACCGGCCATAATAAGCCGTTTGGTAACATTAATGTCTTCGCTGCTGGGAGTAGGATCGCCGCTGGGATGATTGTGAACGAAGATCACCGATGCGGCGCCTCTGTTCACTGCTGCCTGGAAAGCTTCTCTTGGATGGACTATGCTGGAGTGAAGGTCCCCGATAGAGACCGTCTCTTCGCATATGATGCCCCCTTTTGAGTTAAGGAGTAATGCATTAAAATACTCTTTCTTGAGATAACGCATTTTCTCCATGAAGACATCCACCACATCGCCTACTGCGGATATCTTTTTGTCTTCGTACACAGAGCCTCCGGAAATTCTCTTTCCCAACTCTATGGCACTTACCAGGACACATGCCTTTGCAGTTCCTATTCCTTTCACTCCGGAAAGATCTGAAACCGTACACTCGGATAAGCGTTTAAGTCCTCTGCTATCCATACACAGAAGTTCATCCGCTATGGACAGGGCTGTCCGTTCCCTTGTGCCGCTGCCAATGAGAATGGCCAGAAGCTCTCTGTTTGATAAACTCTCCGGTCCGTCGGCAATTAGTTTTTCACGTGGTCTTTCCGATAATGGCATTTCTTTGATAATCATGATTTTCCCTTTCTACTCAGGGCTTGTCCGTACATGATTTCCAAAATCGCGCATTATATTTTATCATTATTCTTCGGATGTTACAATATTTTTTAAAATCACATCTGTGACTTCTTCTATTGATAATCCGGTAGTGTCTATTTCCATTGCGTCTTCCGCTTTTCTAAGGGGGTTAAGCTCACGCTCCATGTCGTTTTTATCCCGGGCATTTATGTCTTCAAGCACCTGCTCAAAGGTTATAATCTCGCCCTTGGCTATGAGCTCATCGTACCTTCTCTTGGCCCTTTCTTCGGCGGAGGCAGTCATAAAGAACTTGTATGTGGCATCGGTGAGTACGTTTGTGCCAATGTCACGGCCGTCCATAATGACGCTCTTTTTCTTTCCCATTGCCCGCTGAAGCTCCACCAGTTTCTCCCGTACCGGGCCCAGGGCTGAAACCTTTGATGCCATCTGGGAGATTTCGCTGGTTCTGATTTTGTCGTTTACGCATACTCCGTCCAGAATAATGTCACCTGATACAAAGTCTATATCCGTAGAAGCAAGCATATCCTTAAGAGCCTTTTCGTCACCCAAGTCCAGTCCCAGGCTGCTCACCTTATATCCCACTGCTCTGTACATGGCACCGGTGTCAATGTATTCAACTGAAAGTCTTTCAGCCACTTTCTTGGCAATGGTACTCTTACCGGCTCCGCTGGGGCCGTCTATTGCAATTGTAATCATTACTTGTTTCCTAATAATTTCTCTATTTCAGCTATAAATGTATTAATATCAGTGAACTGTCTGTAAACCGAGGCGAATCTTACATATGCAACCTCATCGATTTCTCTGAGCTTTTCCATAACCAGCTCACCGATAAAGGTGCTCTTAACCTCTTTTTCCATCATGTTGTTCAGACCGCGCTCAATTTCGTCAACTACGTGCTCCATTTCAGAGAGAGGAACGGGACGCTTTTCGCAGGCCTTTATAATTCCGCTGAGAATTTTGTTTCTGTCAAATGTTTCTCTGCTGCCGTCTTTCTTAATTACAACGAGAACCATTTCTTCGATTTTCTCATAGGTAGTAAATCTTTTGCCACACTTTTCGCATTCGCGCCTTCTTCTGATGGCATGTCCTTCTTCCGTATGTCTGGAATCTATTACCTTTGTGTCTACATGTTCACAAAACGGACATTTCATTTTATATACTCCTTGTTAACTACTACTATTAATTTCTAACAAAAGGTATTCTACTACATATTGTGTTTTTCATCAAGTTCGGGTTTAAAAAACTGCCGATATGTGAATACCGGCAGTTTTATTATCTGATAATTACTTCAAATTACTTCTTTGAAAGCTTGTCCACAACCTTGGCGTTATCAAGTATGAAGTCAAGAACTTTATCCTTGTAAATCTGGGACATAATTGTCTCTTCGCCGTTGGCCTCTTCGAAGGTCTTTCCTGTCTGTTCCTTGTAGGATTCCTCTGTGTATCCGTAGGACTTCAGCTGGTCTGCGATGAACTTTTCGTATTCATCAGAAGAAACTTCGATATTTTCCTTTTCTGCAATAGCCATAACGATCATGTCTTCTTTAACTACACTCTTGGCATATTCCTTGACCTGTTTCTTAAATGTCTTTTGATCCATCTGCATCTGCTGTTCAAGGAATTCTTTCAGTTCCATGTTGTTCTGCTTTGCATAATCCTTGTACTGAGTTGTGATCTGTTCTTCAACTTTTTTTATCTGCTCTTCAGGATACTTTTCTTTTTTCTTGTCATCCTTCTGAACAGTTGAGGCTGTAACTACTTCGTTCCACAGATAGGATTTCTGCTCGTTTATGCCTTCTTCCTTCTTCTGCTTTTTCAGATCATCTTTTACGTACTCTTTGTACTCGGCAACAGTCTTAACCTTTTTCTTTGTATCGGCGTTCTTCATCTGGTCTTTAACGAACTCTTCGTTAAGCTCGGGAACTACGCTGATCTGCTTGGAGTTAACAGTTACGTCGAAGGTTACGTCCTTGCCGGCAACGTCCTTGTTATTGTAATCCTTGGGGAATGTAAGATTAAGTGTCTTCTTGTCCCCGACCTTTACTCCGATAAGGCCTGATTCAAATCCGTCGATAAATTGTCCGGAGCCTATAGTCAGAGTCTGGCCCTGGCCTGTGCCGCCTTCGAATTCCTTGCCGTCTATTTTACCTACAAAGTCGATGTTGACTGTGTCGCCTTTTTTAACGGTTCCTTCTTTGGATTCCTCTGTTTTCTGTGCGTTCTGTCTGTTGGCCTTTATCTGCTCGTTTACATCCTTGTCAGTAACCTTAACTTTGAAAGATTTAACTTCAAGACCCTTATACTTACCAACCTTTACGTAATCGTCAAGCTTAATGTTGCTGTAAGGCTTGGGTGCGCCACATGCTGTAAGCGCCATTATGAGAACAACGCTCAGGGATAGAATTGTAATTAATTTTGTTTTTCTCATGTTTTATACCTCGCTGTCAAAAATACTTTATTATAGTTCTAGTTAAAGTTCTACAATAGTTTCCTTAAAAAAACCTATTTTACAGCGTTCTTTGCCGTTTCGCAGAGTTGTGCGAATGCAGCCTCATCGTGGATAGCCATTTCAGCCAGCATCTTTCTGTTGATTTCGATGCCTGAAACCTTAAGTCCGTTCATGAGCTTGCTATAGGAAATGCCGTTCATTCTTGCACCTGCATTGATTCTGGCAATCCACAGTCTTCTGTACTCTCTCTTCTTGTTCTTTCTTCCAACGTAAGCGCTTCTGAGGGATCTCATAACTGCCGGGTTGGCTGCTCTGAACACCTTGCTCTTCTGGCCGTAGAAGCCCTTTGCCTGTCTTAAAATCTTCTTATGTCTCTTGTGTGCGTTTACACCTTTTTTTACTCTTGCCATTATTCTATACCTCCGTAATTACTTACCCATTGACTGTTTGATTCTCTTGAGATCTGCGCTTGTCAGCGTAGTAGCCTTCCTCAGGCCTCTTTTTCTCTTCTGGCTCTTCTTGGTAAGAATATGACTCTTATACGCCTTGTTTCTCTTGAGCTTTCCTGAGCCCGTTGTCTTAAATCTCTTGCATGCACCTCTGTGAGATTTCATCTTGTTCTTTGCC
>DFGY01000016.1 GCA_002372505.1 Firmicutes bacterium UBA3738 | reverse complement strand
TCCTTTCGCATCAACTTAAACTTGTCTATATTATATCACAAGACGCAAAAAGACGCAAGCAAAATATTGAAAATTTGACAAAAAAATTGAGCGTTTTCAACGCTCCGAGAGATTTTTGAGCTTTTAAAGTGTCAAACTACCGGGTTATCTTCGGTCTGCTGCTCCATAAGCCTATGAGGGGAATGATTGAGAAGGTGGAAGCGAGCAAAGAGGAAAGCGATGTCATGTTATAATTTGTAAATTACACTGAACAGTGATATAATACATCTTTGCATAGAAAGTAAAAGTGGAAGGAAAGTTTAAGGTTGCGATGATAGTATTTGACCACGTCACAAAACGCTACGATGAGAATGTGGGCATAGAAGATGTGACCCTTCATATTGATGAGGGTGAGTTTGTGTTTCTCGTCGGCCCCAGCGGCGCCGGCAAGACCACAATGATCAAGCTGATTCTCAAAGAACTGGATGCAGACGAAGGTAAGTTAACCGTTAACGGCACGGAAGTAACAGGGCTGCCGAAGAAGAAGATTCCCGAATACAGAAGGGGACTTGGCATTGTCTTTCAGGACTTCAGGCTCCTTGAAAACAAGACTGTATACGAGAATGTGGCCTTCGCCCTTGAAATAACATATAACAGCAAAAAGAAAATAGAAGAGAAGGTGCCTCAGGTCCTGGATCTCATGGGCATTGCAGACTACATGGACAAGTATCCGAGCGAGCTTTCCGCAGGGGAGCAGCAGAGAGTGTCCATAGCCAGGGCGGTAATCAATAATCCTCCAGTGCTCATTTGCGATGAGCCAACGGGGAACCTGGATCCGGATACGGCTTCGGAAATAATGAAGCTCCTTGAAATAATTAACGGCACCGGCACCACTGTGCTCATGGTTACCCATGCCAAGGATATAGTCGACCGCATGAACAAGCGGGTAGTGACCATCCACGACGGCAGAATTGTAGGCGACCAGATAGGCTCTTACAGAGGCGAGGAAAAGCCGAAGTTTAAAGTGGAATTTAACTGGGGAGGAGCGACTGATAGGCATGAATAAGTTTGGCTACACTGTAACCCAGTCATTAAGGCAGATAAAGAGAAACAAAGGTATGACTATAGCATCTGTATTTGCAATTACAGCCATGCTGCTCATACTCGGTCTCTTTTCCATAGTGGTTGTCAACGTAAACATTGCAACGGACAGTGTAAAAGACGATTACAACACCATAGAGGTGTTCTATCCGGATAAGGCGAAGGAGGCGGACATACTTAAAGAGCGGGAAGCCGTTTCAAAGTGGAAGGACGTAAAGAACGTTAAGTACCGCACCAAGGATGAGGCCCTTAAAATCATGAAGGAAAGATGGGGAGGCAGCGGATATCTACTGGATTCTCTGAGTGACAATCCTCTGCCAAACTCTTTGGTAATAGAGGTGTCCGCCATAGAAAATGCCGATGCCGTAGCGGCGAAGGCAGAAAAAATTAAAGGCATAGAGGACATAAGGTATTATAAAAACACAGTGGACAAGCTGGTGATGTTTTCCCACGGCGTCCAGATTGCGGGAACGGTAATAATTCTCTTCCTTATATTCGTATCCATAATCGTTGTGGCCAATACCATTAAGCTGACGGTTATGAACAGGTCGGAAGAGATATCCATTATGAAATACGTTGGGGCCACCAACTGGTTTATACGGGGACCCTTCATGATGGAAGGAATAATTATCGGTGCGTTTTCAGCTATTGTAGCCGCCGGCATTACGACACTGATTTACAGCAGGGTAGTGAGTGTCATAGGCAGCGGAGTAGCTCAGGTGCTCCAGGTACCGGTATTCCCCGTTTCAGGCATGGGGCTGGCTCTCCTGGGAGTCTTCCTGGTTCTGGGCATATTAATAGGAGCACTGGGAAGTACAATATCCATGAGACGATTCCTGAATGTTTAGGAATATAAGGACGAAAAAATGAGAAAGAGCAGCAAAGTAATAAAAGCATTAATAATAGCCCTAATACTGGTGATGACCTTCACCGTGACCTTTTCATTTGCAGAAACAAATAATCAGGGACAGAAGGCAGACCAGCAGACAGAGCAAGGAAACAATCAGCAGAATAATCAGGGAAATGGTCAGAATAACGAAGGGCAGAATCAAGAAGGCACAGACAATACAGAGCAAAATGAGCAAAAGCCTGAAGACAATAAGAAAATCGTAATTGAAGAAGATGACACCAAGGAAGTGGATGACACAAAGAGCGGTGACGATAAAAAAACCGACAAGGAAAAGAAAGACCAGGTAAAGAAAAACAACGAGCAGTCCAGAAAGGATCTTAAAAAGGTAATTGAAAACAGCAACTTGAGCCAGGAGGATGAGGAAAAGGTGCTGGGACTGGAATCTGAAATAGAGCAGATGGAAAGAGAAATGATTACCATCGAGGCTCAGCTAAAAGAACTGAATAAAAAAATAAAGACTCTGGAAGATAAGGCCAAAGAAACGAAGAAGAAAATATCAAAGAATCAGGAAGGAATGAACAAGCGCCTCAGGGCAATGTACAAAAGCGGAACCGTAGGCTTTGTGGATATCGTACTCAGCTCCGACAGTATCAGCGATGTAATAAATAATGTAGATATGGTGGGGCGCATCTACAGAAACGACAGAAAGAGTATAAAGTCCTTAAAGAAGGATTATAAAGAAATAAAAGAAGAAGAGGAAAAGCTGAAGAAGGCAAGGGAAGACCAGAAGGAAGCCCTGTCAAAGCAGCTTGAGACTATGGAGGCTCAGAACGATGCCATACTTCAAAGCGCCCTGATATTTGCCAATCTTGACGGTAAATACAGCGGGGATAAGCTGCTCTGGCCAGTTCCTTCAAGCCACAGGATTTCTTCTAAATTCGGATATAGGATTTGTCCATTCCACGGCAAGGAGCTTCACAGGGGAATAGACGTTCCAACATATACAGGTGCGCCTATTTTGGCAGCCTATGACGGAACCGTTGTCAGATCCACCTACAGCTCCGGCTACGGCAATTACGTAATGATTGCCCACGGCGGCGGTCTTGTGACTCTTTATGCCCACAACAGCCAGCTGGTTGCCAGGGTAGGACAAAAAGTTAAGACAGGAACTGTCATAGCAAAGGCAGGCAGCACCGGGCCTTCCACAGGCACCCACTGTCATTTCGAAGTACAGGTTAACGGCAAGCTGGCAGATCCCTTAGGATTTTTGAAATAATGGAAATAACACAGATTACAAAGACCATTCTTAATAACAGGGGCATCACCGGGGAAAATGAAATAGAAGAGTTTCTTTCGCCAAAGCCCCAAAGAGCCCATGATCCTCTTTCCATGAAGGGAATTAAAGAGGCGACGAAGCGAATTGTTTCGGCTATAGAAAAGGGTGAGAAAATATGCGTGTACGGAGACTACGACTGCGATGGCGTAACTTCGGTATTTTTGCTGAAAACATTTTTCGGCCGGCTGACTGACAAGGATAACATTTCCCACTACATACCGTCTAGGTTTGAAGAGGGATATGGTCTGAAAAGCAGTGCCATAGATAAAATAGCAGAGCGGGGCGTGAAGCTTCTCATAACAGTGGACTGTGGCATTACGTCTGCTGCTGAAGTAGAGCACGCAAGGAGTCTTGGCGTAGATGTAATAGTTACGGATCATCACAATGTGGGAGATAAGGTGCCCGGGTGCATCGTCATAGACCCTAAGCAGGAGGACTGCCCATATCCCTTCGAGGGACTGTGCGGCTGCGGAGTGGCATACAAGCTGTCTCAGGCTCTTCAGAGGTCGACGGGATTTGACAGGTCACTGCTTTTATCCATGCTTGACATTGTAGGCATTGCAACCATAGGAGATGTGGTGCCTCTTGTGGATGAAAACAGGACTCTGGCAAAGTACGGCCTTTATGAAATCAGAAGGGGCAGGAGGAAGAATCTCAGAACTCTTCTCGCCATGATGCAGAGACAGTACGATACTTTGGATTCCTACGGAGTTAGCTTCGGAATCGTGCCTCACATAAATGCGGCAGGAAGAATGGCCAGCGCCGAAGACGCCTTAAGCCTTCTTGAATCTGAAAACGAAGATGAGGTGAAGGCCATATCGGAAAAGCTCATTGGATATAACAGCGAGCGAAGAAGGGAGCAGGACAGAGCCTTTGAGCGCTGCCTCGTAAACATGGAGAGCCAGTGTCCGGGAAGTCTCTTTCCCATAATCAGAGACGATGAGGCTCACGAAGGTATAGTGGGAATAGTAGCCGGCAAGCTGTCGGACAAGCTGGCAAGGCCCGTCATTGTACTTACGGAAAAGGATGGATCCCTGAAGGGCAGTGGCCGGAGCACAGACGAAATAAACATATATGATTTAGTCGCAACCCAGAAGGACATCCTTGAAAGGTTCGGCGGCCATGCGGCAGCCTGCGGTCTTTCTCTCTCAGGAGAAGATAAGCTTGATGAGCTTAGGGCCGGTCTTGAAGGTGAAATGATAAAACTGGCGGCGGACAATCCGGGCATACTGGACAGAAAGGTTCATTTCGACATGGAAATAGAGCCGGGGGATGTGACCTTAAAGCTGGCGGAGGAACTTGAGTCCATGGAGCCCTTCGGAAACGCCAACGAAAAACCAAAATTCATGTTCAGGGATGTGGAAATAAGGAATGTGTTTTTCATGGGAAATGAGAACCAGCACGTAAGATTTGGCATCCATAAAGAAGGAAGAAGCGCCGACGCTGTACTTTTCTTCGACGCAGATGAGTACCCGGACATGCTTGTTGAGGGTAAAATGTGCGACATAGCGGGTAGCGTTACGATAAATGAATTCAGGGGGAGCCGAAAGGCCCAGATAAATGTAGATGTGATTTTGGAAAGGGAGAGAAAATGAAAATCAAAAAAACCAGCGCAACAATTATAGCCTTACTCATATTTGCTCTCGGGGCGGCAACGGGACTTGGAATCAGCAATGCCATTATGCCGGGAAGCAGCATATCTTCCGTATCGGGGGATCAGGGCAGATATGATAAGGTGAATGAACTTTGGGACATTATCGAAAAGAATTACTACATCGAGCCCAATGAAGAGGACATGAAGGACGGCCTGGCAAGGGGCTTATTCATAGGTCTCGGGGACAAGTATTCCGCCTACATGACCAAGGATGAATATGAATCCTATGAAACATCCGTCACCGGTGAATTTGACGGCATCGGCGTCACATTCCAGATGAACAAGGACGGAGAGTTCGAGGTTATCAGCACCGTAAAGAATTCGCCGGCTGAGAAGGCTGGTGTGAAAAAGGGCGACATAATCACAAAGGTGGACGGCAAGGAATACGACGATGCGGATAAAATCGGCGCAGCCATGAGGGGTAAGAGCGGCACAACGGTAAAGGTAACATACGAAAGAGACGGAAAGGAAAACACCGTCACCCTTACCCGTGCGCACATTGTCACAGAGACGGTAACTTCAAAAATGCTGGATGACAACATTGGCTACATTAAGATTTCCGCCTTTGAGGAAAAGACCGATGCCGACTTTGAAAGTGCCTTAAGCGAAATGGAAAGCAAGGCAGCACGGGGCGTTATCATAGATCTGCGCGACAATGGCGGCGGCCTGGTAAAGAGCGGCGTAAACATTGCGGACAAGCTCCTTGGTAAGTGCGTAGTCACATATATGGAAGACAGGAAGGGCGATAAAGAGTACTACAGAAGTGACTCTAACTGCACACAGCTGCCCTATGTAATCCTTGTAAACGGCAACACAGCCAGCGCATCGGAAATCCTTTCTGCAGCAGTTAAAGATAAGGGACGCGGAAAGATTGTAGGAACCCAGACCTATGGCAAGGGCGTGGTGCAGGTATCCGGCAAGCTCAGCGACGGTTCCGGCTACAGACTGACAATAATGCAGTACTTCTCGCCAAATGGCAAGGCAATTCACGAAAAGGGTGTAAAACCTGACTACGTCGTGAAGGGCAAAGATGCCCAGCTTAAAAAAGCGGAGGAGCTCATTAAAAAAGGATTTTAATAATTGACCCAAAAGGTCTGTAATGATATAATTCACTGTAAAGCGTTAAAGCGCACCTAGGAGGTATGTCATGGCATATAAATCAAAATTCAAAAGTAAAGAAATTGAAGGTTTATTCGAAGCAATACTGACGCTGAAGAATGAAGAAGATTGTTACAGATTTTTTGAAGACGTATGTACCGTAAACGAGATAAGGGCTATTGCCCAGCGGCTTCAGGTTGCAAAGCTTCTCAACGAAAAGAAAACATACACTGAAATAGAAAATGAAACAAAGGCTTCCACGGCGACCATAAGCAGAATAAACAAGTGCCTGCTTTACGGTGCCGATGGATACAAACTGGTACTTGAAAGACTGGCAGGAAAATAATGATTTTATTCATACACGAAGGACGTCCCGGGCAGACAGATGCCCAGGTTAAATTAGCTGCGGCAGTATACGCAGAAAAAACAGGGATTGCACTGAGCGACGAACTTATAATCGAGCGCACGGAAAAGGGCAAACCCTTTTTTGTTAACGATCAAAACGTTTACTTTTCCGTGAGCCACAGCGGGGACATGTGGGTCTGCCTTATGGCGGACAGCCCTGTAGGCGTGGACATACAGGAAGTTAGAACCGCAAGGACGGAAGAAATTGCTCAGAGGTATTTCACGGAGCAGGAAAAGCATTATGTGGACCTTTGGGGTGAAGAAGGTTTTTATGACCTGTGGGTGAGAAAGGAAGCCCTTGTCAAATACTTCGGTCTGACCATGGCTCAGGGAATAAGCGGCTTTGAGGTTGCAAAAAACGGGGACCTGCCGGGCGAAGTGTGCATAGGCGACGAGCCGGTAAAGCTTACGGCCATAGAAATGGGCCCTTATGTTAAGTGCGCCTACGCCCACAGCAAGGATGAGGAGGTAGAGATAGAGTGGATATAAGGAGCGCCGCCCTTTCTTCCCTGGAGCACCGCATGCGCACGGCAAAGGAAATGGAGATAAGGCTGAAGGAAAAGGGCTTTGAAGAAGGCGAAATAGCTGAAACCATGGAGTGGCTAACGGAATCCCGCTACATAGACGATGTAGCCTACGGCACAGAGTATCTCAGGTATGCCTTTGGAAAGAGCCGGGGCATCAACCGGGCAAAAATAGAAATGTCGGAGCGGGGCATATCGCCCGGGGACATTGAGAAAGCCATATTCGCCTATGAAGATGAGAATGATGTTGATATAATGGAAGAGGAAGAGCGCCGGGCTATGGCTGAAGGCGAAAATATGGTTCATAGGAACGGAAGAGACGAAAAGGCCATGGCGAAGCTGGGAAGGAGGCTTAACTCCCTCGGGTACAGCACCGGCCTTATATACAAAGTTATAAACAGATACAGGAATCCGGATAGTTAAATGGGTAATACTGCACTACTTATCATAATAGTTCTGATAGTAATAATCGGCATGGGGGCGGTGCTGATTATGATGCTCAGACTCACAAACAAAATGCATGTGAGAGATGCGGGTCAGGATAAGACCATACAGGCTCTTAAAGTCATGAGCGATATTCAGGACCAGCGTCTTAAGGAGCTATACGATCAGTTCGACCGTATGCAGACCAGCAACAGCTATCAGCTTGAAAAAATGCGCAGCACCGTAGATGAAAAGCTTAGCGAATCCTTCCAGATAGTAAACGACCAGCTGGACAGGGTGAGCAAGGGCTTTGGTGAAATGCGTAGCCTGGCAGGCGATGTAGGAGATCTTAAAAAAGTCCTTTCCAACGTTAAGACCAGAGGCAATCTGGGAGAGCTGCAGCTGGAAGCCATACTCAGGGAGATCCTTTCCCCGGAGCAGTACGAGGAAAATGTGGTGACCATACCCGGCTCAACGGAAAGAGTGGAATTCGCCGTAAAGCTTCCCGGGGATAATGAGGGCACCATTTACCTTCCAATTGACGCAAAGTTTCCCGCCAACAGATATGAGGATCTCATGGATGCCTATGAGAGCGGGGACAGGGCTGCAGTCGAGTCGGCGAAAAAGGCTCTTATAGCCATATTGAAGCAGGAAGCCAAGGACATTCGCACAAAGTATGTGCAGCCACCTTATACTACGGACTTTGCAATTATGTTCCTGCCGGTGGAAGGCCTCTACGCCGAGGCAGTTAAGCTGGGCATGGTTGAGGAATTCCAAAGAAACGAATACAAGATAAACATTGCCGGACCCACCAGCATGGCTGCACTGCTTAACAGCCTGCAAATGGGATTCCGCACTCTTGCCATACAGAAGCATTCCAGTGAAGTATGGGATACTCTGGCCGGTGTAAAGGCGGAGTTTCTGAAGTTTGAAGAGGTCCTGGGGAAGGTCCACCAGAGACTACATCAGGCCGACGAAGAGCTTGAAAAATTAATAGGCACCAGGACCAATCAGATAAACAGAAAGCTAAGGAAGGTAGAAGCCCTTAAGGACTATGAAGGTGATGTAGACTTAAGGGACATAGTGGAAGACGATGAAGAGGAAGATGAATAAATGAGTATATACGCAATTGGAGATCCCCATCTTTCCTTTTCCGAGGCAGTAGACAAGCCTATGGACGTCTTCGGCGAAGAGTGGAAGGATCACGGGGAAAAGATAAAGGCCTCCTGGCTTGAAAAGGTAGGGCCGGATGATACGGTGGTCATAGCCGGGGATATTTCCTGGGGACTGAAATTCGAGGAGGCTCTGCCTGACCTTGAGTGGATAGACGCTCTTCCGGGGAAAAAGGTCATGCTGAAAGGCAACCACGACCTTTGGTGGACAGGCATAGGAAAGCTGAACGCACTCTTTGAGGACATGTACTTCCTTCAGAATACCTGCTATGAGGCTGAGGATGTAATAATCTGCGGCAGCAGAGGCTGGGTCTGCCCGGGGAGCGACGACTTTTCCGAAGCGGACAAGAAAATATACGACAGGGAACTTTTGAGACTGGAGTATTCCCTTAAGGCAGGGGAAAGCATTCGGAAAGAGGGGCAGGAGATAATAGCCTTCACTCACTACCCGCCTACAAACGACAAGAAGCATCCTTCGGGATTTACGGAGCTCTTTGAGAGATACGGAGTAAGGAGGGCCTACTACGGCCACCTTCACAGAAAGGAAGTATTTAAGAAGGGAATAACGGGCAACCTTAACGGAGTAACATATACACTTATATCTGCCGACAAGCTCGGCTTTGAACTTTTGAAAGTGAAGTGAGTAATTATGAAAGTGATACTTATGGTGCTGGACAGTCTGGGAGCAGGTCAGCTGCCGGATGCAAAGGACTACGGCGATGAAGGGGCCTTTACCTTCGGACACATTTACGAAAGGTGCCCGGAGATTAACATACCCAATCTGAGACAGCTGGGCTACTGCAATATTGAAGGAATGCCCGGTGACCTTGCCGTAGCAAGTCCCACGGGAGCCTACGGAAAGGCAATGGAAGTATCCAAAGGGAAGGATACAATTACCGGTCACTGGGAAATAGCCGGCATTAAGACAATGACTCCTTTTAAGACCTATCCCGATGGCTTTCCGGATGAGTTCATAGAGAAATACGAAGAGCGCATCGGCGTGAAGGTGCTGGGCAATTACCCGGAGAGCGGCACTAAAATAATAGAAGACCTGGGGCCGGAGCACGAGAAGACGGGATGCCCCATAGTCTACACATCGGCTGACAGCGTATTTCAAATAGCGGCAAATATCGAGGTCATTCCTCTGGAGAGGCTCTACGAGATCTGCCAAATCGCAAGAGAGATGCTGGTAGGGGAATGGGCCTGCGGCAGAGTAATTGCCCGGCCATACATCATAGACGAAAGGGGAAAGCGTACCCGTACCTCTGACAGACACGACTACGCCGTGTCACCGCCGGAAAAGACCATGCTGGATATTATCAGCGAGGCCGGAAAGACCGTATATGCCGTAGGCAAAATTAACGACATATTTAACGGCCAGGGTATTTCAAGTGCCGTTCATACCGAGGACAATATGGACGGGGTGGATAAGACCCTTGAGGCTATGGCCATGGACTTTGATGGTCTCATATTTACGAACCTTGTGGACTTTGATTCAAAGTACGGCCACAGAAGGGATCCGGAGGGCTACGCCAAGGCTATAGAGGATTTCGACTTAAGGCTTCCGGAAATATACGGCGCCATGAAGGATGAGGACGTACTGATTCTCTGTGCGGATCACGGCAACGACCCGGTTCACAGCGGATTTGACCACACCAGGGAGTACGTACCTATATTAGCCTACGGAAAGAGAGTTAAGCCGGTGAGCCTGGGAGTGAGACAGAGCTTTGGAGATATTGGTGCCACAGTTACCGGACTGTTAGGTGCCGGGAATGTGCCGGTTGGCCAAAGCTTTGCAGATGAAATAATGGAGTAATGGAATAAGAGGGTAAGCGTTATGGAAATGTACGATATCATTAAGACCAAGAGGGACAAGGGTATTCTTACGGAGGAGCAGCTGGAATACGTGGCCAATGGATGTGCAGACGGCAGCATTCCCGATTACCAGCTATCAGCCCTTCTCATGGCAATGTTTATTAACGGCCTTAATCATGATGAAACGGTGAGCCTTACAAAGGCCATGAAGGACTCAGGTGAAACCTTGGATCTTTCGGCTATTTCAGGCATTAAGGTGGACAAACACAGCACAGGAGGAGTCGGAGATAAAACAACACTGATTGCCACGCCTCTTGCGGCGGCAATGGGAGTGCCTGTGGCTAAAATGAGCGGCCGGGGTCTGGGCTTTACGGGAGGCACCATCGATAAGCTGGAGTCCATTCCCGGGTACAGGATCAGCATTTCCACAGAAGAGTTTATAAACCTGGTAAACACAAATGGCATATCCGTAATAGGTCAGACGGCGGAGGTGGCCACGGCGGACAAGGTTCTCTACGGCCTTAGAGATGTAACCGCAACTGTAGACAACATGAGCCTCATTACATCCAGCATTATGAGTAAGAAGCTGGCTCTGGGCTCTGACGCCATTCTTCTGGATGTAAAATGCGGAAGCGCTGCCTTTATGAATTCCGAAGAAGAGGCAAGGGAACTGGGACAGATGATGTACGAAATCGGCCTTAGCTTCGGGAAGAAGGTAGCGTGTATAATCAGCCGCATGGATGAGCCTCTGGGCATGGCCGTAGGTAACGCTCTGGAGGTTAAAGAAGCAATAGAGACACTTAAAGGAAATGGGCCTGAGGATTTAACTCGTCTATGCATTGAGCTGGCGGGAATGATGATATACATGAGCGAAAAGGCGGCTACCTTTGAAGAGGGAAAGGCTAGTGCCGAGGCTGCACTAAAAGACGGCAGAGGGCTTGATAAACTAAGAGACTTAATCAGAGGTCAGGGCGGAGATGAAAGTGTAATAGACGATCCTGAAAAGCTGCCCGGCGCAGCCTTCAGCAAGGAATTGGTTTGCGCCTGTGATGGTTATGTAAACCGTGTTGACGGCATGACAATAGGCACAGCCTCAATGCACAGCGGTGCAGGCCGGAGAGAAAAGGGAGATGAAATCGACAGCGGCGCCGGAATCGTACTGGCAAAGAAATCAGGAGACTCCGTTAAGAAGGGTGATGTGCTGTGTACTGTGTACAGCAATGATGAGGCACGTCTTCTCGACGCTCTGGAAGAAGCGGCCAAGGCCTATGAGATTGCTGACAGTAAGCCGGAGAAAGCCCCGATTATAATCGACAGAATAGGAATATAGATAGGTTCACATAATATCCATAATACATATTATTGTTGACTTTTTGGCCTGCTACGCCTATAATTACTGTACTGGTCCAAAGGTTTTGTTTGCATGCCTTTAGGACTGTCTTTAGTTATAGGAGGTATAGAAGTGTACATATCGAAATCAAAGATATCAGCATTGGTAATAGGTGTACTCCTCATTGGTGTAGCAATAGCTTTTCCTGTTTTCCATGCCTCGGGCCAGGCTAAGGCCGACACATACAAATACAAGCTAAAGACCACAGAGAATCTTAATGTACGCAGCAAGGCCGGTATGGATTCCAAGGTTTACGGTGTCCTGAAAAAGGGCAAGGTAGTATATTCCAGTAAATTTGTAAATGGATTCTGGTACAGGATTAAGTTTAAGGGCAAGACCGGGTACATATCCAGCACCTATGTGAAAAAGCAGTACACTCTGGTTACCTATACCAAAACCAAGGATGCCAAGATGAAGGTCAAGGGCCAGGTCAGAGCCGGTGCCGCTACAAAGGCCAAGAAGCTGGCCACATATAAGAAGGGCAAGAAGATAAAGCTTACCGGCCACTACATTACATCCGGAAATGTTAAGTGGTACACCATTAAATATAAAAAGAAAAGAAGATATATTCTCGGAAAGCAGGTAGAGCTGGAAAAAGCAAAGGCGGATAAGGTAATTACGGAGAAGACACCGGAGATAGAACCGGTTAAAACGACTTCCGAGCCGGAGGTCAGCGTCACCGGATCCTTTGAGACATATTTGAATGAGCAGGGATTCCCCGACAGCTACAAGCCATACCTGAGAAAGCTGCACAAGGCCCACCCCAAATGGGTGTTTGTGGCCAAGAACACGGGATATACCTGGAAGACCCTTATGAACAAGGCTACAGTAGGCGGGGTCAACTTAATCGACAGCACCGTAAGCAAGAAGTGGCGTTCAAAGAAACCTTCCGTATATGACAGCAAAACAGGGAAGTGGACAAGGAAATATGACGGCGGCAGATGGTATCAGGCCACAGATGCTGTCATAGCCTACTACCTGGATCCCAGGAACTTCTTAAGCAATGATTCCATATTCCAGTTCATGAGCCATAACTATAACAGCAAATACCAGAACGGGACTACAATTAAGAGTATCGTCTCCAAGAATCCCGCCTGCTTTATGAACAACAATACTTATATAGGTTATCTGAAGAAAGCCGGCGCGGCCTCCAAGGTCAACCCGAATGTTCTTGCGGCAATGATCGTCGAGGAGCAGGGCTGGTACGGAAAGTCCGGCCTCATTAGCGGAACGACTGCAGGCTACAGAGGATATTACAATTTCTTTAACATAGGCGCATATTCCGCAAACGGAATGACTGCGGTGCAGCGTGGTCTCTGGTATGCCAAGGGTGCAGGCACAGGTGCCACAACCTTCGGAAGACCCTGGAATACAAAATACAAGGCCATTAAAGGTGGCGCGGAATTTTATCATATGTACTATGTGAGCAAGAATCAGTTTAATTACTATTCCAAGAAGTTTAACGTATTTAACGGAGCCGCTGCAGTGGGTACCCACGAGTACATGACTAACGTTATGGGTGCCGAGGAAGAAGGCCGCATTGTCAAGTATGCCTACGAGAAGAGTACGGACTACGCTATTAAGTTCTACATTCCCGTATATAAAGAAATGCCGGCCAAGGCATGTCCAAGACCGGCAAGTTAATACTTTAAAGGACTTACTACAGCAGATTATCCGGGTTTAAGCACTCAAGCTCAGGAACTACGAAGAGTCCGTCCTTTCTGATGAGTACATCGTCAAACCAGATTTCACCTCCGCCGTAATCTTCCCGCTGGATCAGCACCAGATCCCAGTGGACGGCGGATTTGTTGCCGTTGGGGGCATCTTCGTAGCAGGCTCCCGGTGTCAGGTGGAAGCTGCCGCAGATTTTCTCGTCAAAGAGGGTATCCTTCATTGGGTGAAGGATGTATGGGTTTACGCCAATGGCGAATTCCCCGAAGTATCTGGCTCCTTCGTCGGTGTCCAGGAGGGCGTTAATGCGTTCATTGTCGTTGGATGTGGCCTTAACTATTTTTCCATTCTCTATTTCGAAGACGATGTTTTCGTATGTGAAGCCTTGCTCCTCCGAGGGAGTGTTGTAGGAGATGATTCCATTCATGGATTCTCTCACCGGGGCAGTGTATACTTCACCGTCGGGAATGTTGCACTCTCCGGCGCACTTTACTGCAGGAATGTCTTTTATTGAGAATGTGAGATCCGTTCCCGGGGCCACAAGGCGTACCTTGTCCGTCTTTTCCATGTAGCTCACCAGAGAGTCCATGGCTTTGGACATCTTTCCGTAGTCCAGGGTGCAGACGTTAAAGTAAAAGTCTTCGAAGGCTTCCGTGCTCATTCCCGCCAGCTGGGCCATGGCGTCGTTAGGGTATCTGAGGACAACCCACTTTGTGTTGTTTACTCTTTCTGTGAGGACCGTCTCGGACATTCTGCTTTCAAGAGAAAGATTTTCCGACGGCACATCGGATAGCTCAGATGTGTTGTCGCTGCCACGGACTGCAATGTAGGCGTCCATTCCCTTCATCTGCATCATATCTATTTCGTTTTGGTATTTCAGCTGCTCTTCCGTGGCGCCCAAGAGTAGCTGCCTTGTAATCTGTGAGTCGCTGATATTTACAAAGGGGACTGCTCCAAGGGCGTAGGTCTCCTTTATGAGCTCCTTAATGAGAGGGCGGGCAGCCATTCCCGTATATTCTATTAATACCTTCTCGCCGGGCTTTAGCCTGCAGGAGTAGCCTGTGAGAAGTTTTGCCAGCTGGTTAATTCTTGTATCCATAGTATTGTTTCCTTTCCGGTATAGTATTTGTCGAATTAACAAAATGATATAGCCCGTTTCAGTAAAAATCAACTTTCAATTTCTATGGGCCGGGATTAAAATGGATGTATGAGACATTTATTTATACTAAACCCGGCTGCGGGACAGGGCGCAGCCTTAAAGCTTGAAAAGAAAATCTGGCAGGCAGCGGATAATTGCGGCATTGTGCCGGAAATATACGTTACAAAATCACCCGGTGACGGGGAGGAGTATGCCCGTTTTAAGAGCGAGGCGGTTTGCCAAACCGAAGGGGACAGCCTCAGGATATACGCCTGTGGCGGAGACGGAACCTTGAACGAAGTGGTGAACGGTGTCGTTGGATTTGACGGGGTGGAGGTTGCCAACATTCCTGCGGGAACGGGCAATGATTTCATAAGAAACTTTGACGGCGACTTTGAGGATATTGAGGCGCAGATAAAAGGTGAGTCCAACCTTTGCGATTTGATTAAATACAGTGGTCTGGCCGGCGGAAGGCCAATTGAGGGATATGTGGCCAACATGTTCAACATAGGCTTTGACTGCAACGTTGTGGATCTGACTGAGAGTATGAAGAAAAAGCCCTTGCTGAAAGGACCACTTGCATACCTGGCCAGTGTAGGAGTACTGCTGGCAAAGAAGGAAGGCGCCCGGCTTAAGGTGAGCTGCGACGACGGCTATGTCTATGAAGGAAAGCTGCTCCTCATTGCCATTGCCAACGGCTGCTACTGCGGCGGGGGAGTGAAGGGCATTCCTCTGGCCAGGGCAGACGACGGCCTAATAGATGTGAGCCTGGTGAAGGATACAACGCGCAGAACATTTGTAAAACTATTTCCCAAGTATTCAAAGGGCACCCACCTGGATACAAAGAAGGCTCAGGAAATAGTGGACTACCGCAAGGTTAAGAGCATTGAAATAGAGCCTTCGGGTAGCAGCGAGATGAAAATCTGCATCGACGGGGAAATCGCTATGGTAGAAAGTATGAAGTTTGAAATAGAGCCCGGAGCATTTAAGTTCGTAGTGCCGGGGCGTTAAAAGGAGATTTGTTAATGAAGAAGTTTATTAGTGTATTATGCATTCTGGTACTTGTCTTGGGACTGGGACTTAGCGGATGTGCAGGATCCGGAGAAGAATCGGCCTCAAGTGCCGGGTCCGGTTCCGGCTCAAGTTCTCAGCAGCAGGAGTCGAAGCTTGATCGGGACGGCATATATGATTCCAAGGAGGATGTAAAGAATTATCTAATCGAGTACGGTGAGCTGCCCTCCAATTACATAACCAAGAGCGAGGCCAGGGAGCTTGGCTGGGAAGGCGGATCCGTGGAAAGATACGCGGAGTACAAGTGCATAGGCGGAGACCGCTTCGGTAACTACGAAGGCCTGCTTCCCAAGGAGAGCGACAAGGATTTCTACCATGAGTGCGACATTAATACACTGGGCAAGAATAGCCGGGGAGCCAAGCGCATTATTTACGGCAAGGATGGAGACATTTACTACACAGACGATCATTACGAAAGTTTTACGAAAATATATGATGCAGAGTAGGTTTATGCAGGGTAACATTCGAGCTATAAATACAATAATAAAGGATAATAATTATGAATAAAATAATAAGAATAGATATCAGCAATATAAAGGACAAGAAAGAACTATTTCAAAAGCTAAAGGAAGCCGGTATTATGCCCCGGGAGGCAGGAGACAATCTGGACGCATTGTACGATGTGCTGACGGAAATAGGTGAGGAGACAAGCCTCGTGGTGTACGGTAAGGATTCGCTTATAGAATACTGTGAATCTGAAGAAATGGCGGAATACGTTGACACATTCTCCGGAGTTCTGGATGATGCATCGGAGGAGAATTCCAAGGTAACTGTTGAGTGGGAATGATAATAATAACGGTTGATAATTGGAACCTTATCGTTTATACTATCACTTGTCTGTGGAAGCGTATCGAAGTGGTCATAACGAGCCGCACTCGAAATGCGGTGTACCGCAAGGTACCGTGGGTTCGAATCCCACCGCTTCCGCCAAATGGTGGCAGGGGATTTTCTCCTGTCATCGTTTTTATTGACATATGCCAGGTGGGTATGTAATATAATAGATATCAGAGGAACCGTCAGCGGTAAACCTCAGTTAGTTATAAAATCCCGTCTTTGACAGTTGAATGAACAAAAAAACCGGTAAACGGTTCCCGTAACAGGCGTTGCCGGTTTTTTGATTGATTTTGATTTGTAGTATTTGGATTACTTTTTCGTATCCTTGATAATTTTTTTCATATCTTTCTCTGGAACTATCTCTGTGTCTGTCCTGAAGCCGAACTCCTCATGCAGGGCGTCGGTGATTTTGCTTCTTGTGTATTCCGGCAGATATCCAATACCGTCCATATGCAAGAAGTTCATGCCGCGAAGTGTTTTGATAAGTTCCGATACAGTGTACCTTTCATCAAGCTTGTGCTCAAGCAGTCTGTAGACAAGAAGAGAAAGGAAACATGTAAGGAAATGTGCTCTTATTCTTTCGTCCTTCTGAAGGTATACTGGTCTTGCTTTAAATTCATATTTCATGATTCTGAAGGACTCTTCGATTTCCCATCTTCTGCGATTGACTTTCAGAATATCCGCGATGTCATCCTCCAGAGTGGTACATACGGCCGTGAAACCATCGTACATAGACTCTTCTGTGATTTTTTCTTCATCGAGAGATCTCGATGTTTTCTCGGCCACTTCGCCGTCCATAGTAAGCTGGATTTCCTCAACAAACCGTGAAGGGCTGTTCGGATTGTTAGTCTTTGCCTTAGATCCTTTTTCGACAATCTTTACCGCGCGTTCCACCTGGCGGTTTCGAATCTGCTGCTGGTAGTGTTTGTACTTAGGGCTGTATGAAACGATAAGTCTCTGCTCAAGACCGTTTTCTTTTATCCATCTCTCTTTATGAAAGACGCTGTCCATATGTATTTCTTCATCAATCTTTGAAACATCATACATCTCTTTGCCAGAGCCTAAAGACCAGCCCTTGGGATCAAGTGCCCATTCTTTCAAAAAACCCTTCATTGTCTTAAGCGACTGAGTAACGATGAAGGAACGATCGGCGCGGTCATTGAATCTGCGGTTGGCCGTGGATGCTAATCCTGCGTCGGTGCAGATGATGAATTTTGATAGAGCAAAGTCTGAAAGGATCTTCTTTTCCATTGGAATTAAAGTCGGTTGCTCATTTTCATTTCCGGGAAACACAGTGAAGGCAAGTGGTATTCCGTTGCCATCCAAAAACAGACCTAGCTGAACTATGGGGTTGGGGCGATGCTCCTTGCTCTTGCCATACTTTTTGATGCCGGATTCTTCTTCGATTTCAAAGAAGAAGTTGGTGCAGTCGTAGTAGAGAATCGCATCATTGCGGCTCTTCTTTGTGTTCTCGTAAATACGTGCCTGTATGTTATCGGATTCTTTTTCCAGGACGTCCAGCGCACGGTAGATATCATGAAGTTCGAAATCCGGTGTTTCGATAAGTTCCTGCATGTATTCGAACGATGATAGCTTGGATGAGGGCGAGAGTATCCTTGCGTAAATAAGGTTGGCAAGTACAGAAGACAGATCGTATTGGAATTCATATCTCTTGGATATGTTGCTACATATCCTATCCAGACCAAGCTCATGGAACATTTTCTGAAGGAAAAGATATCCTCCGTTAAAGGAGACACGCTCTCCTATGGCAATCTGCTTTCCTTGAGAAAACTCCACAGGCACTTTAAGTGTATTGTTCTTTTCTGCCTCGGTGCAGATTCTTGCCTGCTCT
>DFGY01000094.1:5386-31386 GCA_002372505.1 Firmicutes bacterium UBA3738 | reverse complement strand
AGTATTTGACAATATGAGGAGGTATTGACTATGAAGGTGACAGATATGTTTCAGAAAAAACGCGGAGGAATATTGTTGTCGCTATTTTTGACGACTGCTGTGTTAGGTATTACAACGCTGATTCTTGCGGTAAAAGATTTTGATATAGCTTCGAATCGTTTTTTTATAGCCACTAAAATTTTATTTGCGGTATTTCTTGCCGTCGCAACATATTTCCATTTTACAAGCAGAAAGATGCGAAAAAAGAAAAACAATTGATGAGTGTGTGAAGAAATCTCTGTAAATTAAGATTTTCGTGGTGGAGCATACGGGGCTCGAACCCGTGACCTCTTGACTGCCAGTCATTACTTGCCCGTTGGAATTTCAACCTTTTCAGCGATTGTTTCCACCACCGTTTCCACTTTGAGCCGGGATTTTTGGGTTATAATTATTCATTCACTTGCATAACCACGGAACTTATTGAAATTTCAGAGACCTTGTGCCTTAATACCATCCTATACTCGAAAATACTCGAGAATACATGATCGAATTATTGCGTTCCTATCTTTTAAAAGCACGCGAAAATCAAAAGATATTCAAAAGATTTAATATGTCCAGACTCGTCGTAACTCTTCCATAGCCAACTGCATTTGAGTAAACTATTCGCTTACGTATTGCACCCATTGGGTGTATTGTTTATTCGAGGTGCTTCTTATGAAGCATTGATGGCATAGTTGTCCCACCGGGTCTTTCAGACAGATTTGAATAGCTCGCATACGATTTTATGAAAGAACTGTCACATTATCCCTGAGTTCATTCAGCAGCACATCAAAGTCGATCTTGTCAACATACGCATTTTTTCTGCAGTACGTTTCCCACCTCCTGCGAAAGCCATCGTCAGCGCGAATATCTTCGATTCCTTCCAGAATGCTTTCCACATCAAATTCTGTGCCGCGATACTCAAAGGTCGTTCTGACAGCACTGATGATATTGTCATGATCAAGCTGCTCTTTCTTCAAAGTCCATATCAGATAGAGATCATAGAAATCCTTGCTTCTGCTGTTATCGGTCTTCCTGGATACTGTTGTCTCCAGCTTTTCGGCAACAATGGTTTCAAGATTATATGACATAAGAGTTATGTCCTGTTCATCCGGAAACACTGATCTGTATCTGTATTCTATCGCTTCCGGAGTGATCGGATCTCCTGTGGCTATATCTATACTGAACGGCTGTCTGATATTACTTAGCCTTCCGATGACATATATCCGATATCCCGGATACTTATCCTCTATTTTGATTTCCTCTATAGACCTGATTTCATAGGTTACTTCATCATCTGATGACACGGAAATGATGTTTTCGACTGCATCCCCTATTGATTCGGCGCCCATATGTCTATTCCTGAGAGACATGTCCATATCCATGGTAGTTCTTGTCTCTATTCCCATAATTGATGAAAGCAGGAATCCGCCCTTCAAAATCAAATCCGTCTTATAAGTACTTCCTGATAATCTGACAAGAAATCGTTCAAAGAAATATGTCAGCAGAAGTGTGTTAACAGAAACACCACTCTCGGCAGAACGTTTTCTGATCATTGCCATTACTTTATCTTTATTCATAAAACCTCCAGTATAGAATCTACCCTTTCACTTATTTTCATCATCCTGGCATACTTTCTGAGTTTCCTGTAGTCGCGTTCAGGATCTGACGCGTAATTCTTCACGGCTTTAGAGAAGACCTCAACATCAATATTCTTCCGGTTTGCGATCAGATCACATATTGTCCGTTCCTTATCATATGCCCTTACAGCATTGCCAAACATAGTACTGCATTCTGTAACACCCATCTCATAGAGACTTTTGTCAACATAGTGGATAATCGTATCGTCTGTAATATGAGAACTATTGTAGCCCTTATATACTGTAACTTCCTTGCTGAAAGGGACTCTGTCCGTCATGCCATGCAAATACAGAGCACTTGAAAAAGAATAAATACATCTGCGATTCTTCACCTGGAAGAAATAGTAGTCGTCCTGATCTCCCCCTTCAGTCAGATATATACCTCTTGCAACGCGGATAAGCTGCTTCCTTTCGACCATATCGGTAAGATACCAGCTTGCAATATTTTCATTAGCTGCCATGGAAGCAGTAATTACTCCATTGTTATTATCACAGATACTTTTAATCTTCTCGTAGTTGGTCATAATCACACCTTCCTTTTACGCTTACATTTTATATTATCGTTAGCGCAAAAGCAAGTATGATTTCATATTTGATATTGACCGATCCTGTTTATTTCTTTGCGAAGGTCGTCTATCGCCATCTTGATTTCAGGATCTGTTCTGACGTCCGTAGACAGAATCAGGACCCTTATGTACTGCGACATATTCTTATTGTTTTTTTCGACTCTTTAATTATGGATTTCCGTCAAAAAGAAAAATCTGGAATTGTCAATAATTGTGCAGTCGGAAAACCCACAAATTTGTTAAGCAGCCAATAACTGATAGTCTTCCGTAAGCCTTCGGTATGCTGCCGGAGGAAGGCCTTCCGGATTTGAAGTATAGATTCTCACCTGATTGTAGTATGTGAAGACGTATTTGAAGATGATTGCCTTGACATCATTCATCTTCATTCTGTATGTCGGTATCCGGTATAGAAGTTCTTTTTTCAGTGTTGCAAAGAAGCTCTCCATCCGGGCATTATCAAAGCAGTGATTAACTCCGCTCAAGCTTTGTGTCACCTGTACAGAAGACAGTGCTTTCCTAAAGGCCTCGCTGGTGTACTGGCTTCCGCGATCTGAGTGAAGGATCGCACCCTTTAATGGGAATCGCATCACCGCTGCTTTGAATGTATCAACGCACAGTTCCTTGCGCATGTTGTTTCTCATACACAGAGAAAGGGATTTCTCCGTTGAAGCAGTCCATAATCGGCGAAATGTACAACGTTCCATCGATACAAGGTATTTGAGAGATGTCTGTCAGCAATTTCTGATATGGTCTGTCCGAGTGGAAGTTTTGCTTGATAAGGTTCTCTTTCTACTGGATCTCTGTTGTCGCTTTCGTCAGGCCTTTCTGTCTGCGACGGCGTTCATGTAGCCAGCCACGTTCTCTCATGATGCGCTTTATTCGATGCTTTCCTGCATGAAGGTCACGATTTTTAGTAAACAGCGGCCGACCACTAAGGGTCGACCGCTCCATTCGTAGATTATCATAGAAAATCTTAATTTACAGAGATTTCTTCACACACTCCTTTAAAATGTAACGCTCGCAGCATTAATTGCTTGTGTTCGGTTAAGCTTGTTCGTAAATGCTATAGGTCACTATTTATTTGTTTACGAATATAAACGAAGGCGGAATATTCTCAGTCTGACTTTTTACCGGAAAACTCTTCTCGAAGTTCAAATGGCCTGAATCTGAAATCGATGTCTTAAATACTGTACCTTTAAAATCTTCTGATATACCCAAGGCATACAAATAGTTGTCTTTATGCACTGTCTGCATTATTGCACTATTTATTGTAATTGTATCGATAACTTTTTCACTCTTATCCATTGTTATTCATAATACTATAAGACTTCTTCCAATCGATTAAGCACTTTTATTCCTGATTCAAAATATTTATTAACTGTGGCAATTGTAGTGCTGATATCTCTTCCATGGGCAATATCATTTCTTAGACTCACCAATGAATTAAGATCAACTTTTTCCTGCGATTTTTTAACCATGCTATTAAACATCTCTTTTCTAACAGGATCAAATTGTTCAATATACTTTTCCATCATCCCAGTTTTAGGATTAGCGGGTGAATCAATAATACTTTTCTCAAGATATTTTTGCACTTCGATTTTACTTCCTTCAGCCAAAAAAGAATGTATTATCTTTTTAAATACAATTTCAATCGTACCAGATGATTTTACTACCGCATAAGCCACAAGATATTTTATATTTGAATCAACAGGGTTTGAATTAATCCAGTTTTCTATCTTTCGTATTTCATCTCTACAGTCTTCAATAAGCCTAATATCCTCTGAACTCATAGTTTAACACCATATAAAATATCACAAGCCAATTCAATTCTTTTCTTAATATTATCAATATTTGTCGTTCGTTGCTTGGTGACTTCTATAAACTGTTCACAATGTAACAGTTCAATATATCGTTCTTCTAAACCTGCACCTTTCTTGCACTTTCCAGACAAAACTGTTGCTGTACTAACTGCATCAAAAACAACTGGATTTATTTTTCTTGCCCATTTTAGTTCCCCATTATTTTTTTTTACTGTACGAAATACATGTTCTCCTATATTGTCAAAAAGAAAGCGCATAGTCTCAACAAATAATAATTTCATTTTTGTGATTTCATCATCATCGATATTTACATTTTCTTTCATATAATTATTAAGGTATCTGACAAGATTTATTTGTTTCTGTTTCATTTCTTCTCTATTTAAAATATTTGAAAACGCAAAAAATCTTAATATAAGTTCTATGTCAGCCATTCTGCTATCAGGTTTATCATCTCCAATTATTTTGCGCCACATCTGTTCCTTGTTTAAATCAAACAAAAATTTATTATATTTACCATGATATACGCAATTTCTTATTTCTTGAGGCTTAAGCGTCTTCCCACTGGTATTTATTCTTTCAAATATCTGATACATCCCTGTGTCATCTTGTGGATGTTTTTGTTCAAATACAATAGCATGGATTGGGGTATATCTGATTTTTCGTTTTTGCTCTTCAGTTAATTCTGAAAAAGCCTTGCCTCTCCAATTGGGGTGTATAACTTCACTGTTTGACAACTTAAAGACTTTACCGTCTCCGCTAAAAATACCTTCCATATAATCATATACAGTCATAATTCTTTGGTATCCATCAACAATTAGCCTTTTTTCATTTGCTGATTTTGCTAGAAAAATACTTGGTACAGGAAGCCCTAGCAATACAGAATCTATGAATCGGCTAGCTTCAACTTTTGTCCATACATATTTTCTTTGTAATTCTGGCTTTTCAAGATCCCCATCTTTATACATCGACACAATTTCTCTAAACGAAATGTCCGTTCCGAATGATGTAATATTATATAATGAATCATCTGTGTATGACTCATTTTCGCTTGGTATACTTTCTACTTGATCTCTCATTCTTCTTTATTTCCTTTCTTGCGTTTAATTTTTATTATATTTGGTGCAAAAACAATACTAACCTATCGACATATCCAGATAATCCATCAGCTCAAACAAATCGCAGCACTTAACACTGAATCTATATTTCAGACCAGTAATGCTTCCATTGCGATTATTCGCCTTTTTATGCCATACCCACTGCTTTTATCAATAGTTCTCCAAAAGCCTTTATTGACTTAAGGGTGTTGTCCACAGTACAATTTCTTTGAAGCCATTCATACAGAGCCTGCAGTTTACCAACCTTCGGCTTATCAGATTTGAGTTCCGTTTTGATTTCTTCGACCTTTTCCTTTGCCTTCTCATTTTTCGGATGAATCTGTTCGGCGGCAACCAAAAGCTGTAGAATCATACCTGGATCGCTAATATATACGGCTGTACTATTTCTGACAACGTTATCATCGCCATTCAGAACATTCTCTCCGTAAATGTCACCCTCTATGTATGTTCCAAAATTATAAATGTTTCTATCACCCATCAGAAATCGTCCTCACTATGTGTGTTTATTATCATATTCTATAAGCATCATAGTTTTCACAAATGAGTCTTTAAATTCGCCACTATACAGAGCAACTGCAACAATAAGTGGCGTTCTAATTATCGCCCGATAATTTGTCCTCGTCATGAATACTTCATAATCACTGAAGTCCTTATAGGTTTGTTTTTCTACTAAGTAACCCCCTATCGTTAAATCTGCTTTTCAAAAATTAGAATCTGCTTGGGCATTTCTCATAATATTGTATATGTATTCCATCGCCTGATACGCTTCTATAATGGAACAACCAGATCCAAACTTATTCCCATCATCAAATTCTACTATGCAGACCCCATCTCTTGTCTTGCAGTGATAATTTGTAAGACGCATCAATTCGTTTGGACGGATATCTACAACCAATTTAAGAAAATATGAGTCTCCACGATATTTCATAATCTGTGTGCCTATGGAATTCATATAATCAAGAACAACCTGTCGATTCTCATCTTTTGATTGCGTGATGCATTCTTCATAAGGAATCGTAGACTCTTCTTGTGCTGGCAGTTTTCGATTAAACTATGACATTTGACCACTTCATCTTCCTATACCAATTTAACATTCGTACCAACTCCTCTTTTTCTTGTACACTAAAGCGTGCCCCTTGTCAAGGACACGCTTGATTTTGGTAAGCGCTTATATGACACCAAAAAATCGAACGTCTTTTCTGCGTCAAAAGAATTTTAACATCAGCTCATGCCTTATATCTATTTCTATTCCTTCACTGTAGCACTCACCCGCAAACAGTAAACATAGTACAAGTCTCCATGTTGACAATTTGCTTTATGGTGAGTGCTGTCTTTCATCCATAGAAATTACAGATATAAGGCGCTGAGCCGGAAAGGATTTAATCATGTCAAAAATTGACTTTGAAATCAAAAAAGAACTTGGATGTCTCAAAGAATATCCGACCGGATGGAAAAAGCTTGTTCAGATTATCAGTTGGAATGGCAGCAAGCCAAAGATCGATATACGCGAGTGGGATCCGAATAAGCAGCATATGACCCGGGGAATCACGCTCACATTCGAAGAATTCGAAAAACTGAAAAGTGTTGACACTTAATACAGCAAAGCGATAAGGGCGAGGGAAACCTTCTCTGTATTCTCGAGATACTCTTCAAGACACCAGCCTTTTTCATACATCGTTTTCGCAGCCTCTTTACCTACATATGATAATGCAAAGGTTCGTTATTGACTCCCGTTATTTGAGTTTTATCTGGCGGATATCGCATGACAAACCCATATCTATAAGAATTATCCTCAAGCCACAAATACAATTCCTCACCGGAAGATGACTGAGTATCTGCGTTAATGTCCACAGCAATTCCAATCTCATGCTCGCTGATTCCAGGCCGCACAACCCACTTCAGTGCTTTCTTTTTAGCTGCTGCTTTAGAATAGCCCTCTTGAACATATGCTTCTGTTTTCTCATCCAGAATTTCCTGCTGTTCTTCTCTTGACCTGCACCCGTCTCTCACAAACAATCTGAGTCCGGATGCTCTTGCGTCGTCGAACATTTTCTGTAAATCGGGGTAGATGCGAGAATCAACTTGCTCGCCATTTGAAAGCCGGGTCAACTCAAACTCATAATTAATCGGCACACGATTTTTCTCGTTTACAAGAATCAACTCCCAGTTTTCGGATTGATCTGCAGAGCGGTGAATGTCTCCACGCTCCGAGAAAAGATAAAAGGCAACAACAAAGATAAGGATGCCCAGCAACAGCAACATTCTTCTATTCTTTTTTCGTTTCATTTGTAATACCTATACCAATTCAGTAGCGGTGTCAGACGGAAGTGTTTTATCTGCTTCCTACCTGATATCTCCTATATGCCCACCAGGTTGCAAATGAGAAGATCCCCGCCAGAAAAACATATATTACAGGTGCTATGTCAAACATTGTATGATAGTGGCCGAAAATATTGACAAGTCTGTGATCAACCAATGTGAATATGTTTGTCAGATCTGTTGGCAACATAGTCATAGCTTGTGAAATTATTCGATGTGATTTAGGTATATAAATAAACTGCGTTGCCAAATAAAACCCAATCATCAGCCCCATCACTGCGATTCCGTTTCGTAAGAACTCTGAAAGTGCCATAGATACTGCTGCAAAAAGAAGTGCGGCTGCAAATAGGCTCAATAACTGCTTTCCAAAGAACTGCATAAATGTGTAAGGATAGGCCGACGATGGGACTTCCATCTGTACCATTGCTTCCAACCCGCTTAAACCCCGGCTTAAATACACTGTCAAATAAAGCACTGCAGTAAGCACTGCTGACCAAACCATGATAAATGTGAAGGCCGCCATCATTTTTGCTATGAAAGTTTTACCTCGCCCATTTTTAGTGCTCAATATGATCTGATCCGTTTTCATCCGGTGTTCTCCGGCAAACACGGTCGAAATACACACCGCTGCCAGCAAAAGAACTAATAGAACTATATTACCCATATAATCCACAAGGGCGCGTGCATTGAATGAGGAAATGTATGTGAAAGGGGTGCGTAATTGATTCTCTTTAGACTTCCACCATTCGATCTCATTTTCTTTTAATTTGTTTTCGATCATGCTGTCCTCTTGGTTTTTGATCCGCTTATCATAAAAATCATCAGCTGTATACGTTTTATTCACATCATCAGCCGTGAGAGATAATATGTACTGTATCCCCGTCCACTTCCAAGTTTTCTGATTCCATTCTGGCTCAACCCAATCGATGGACTCGTTCATCTCCTTCATGAGACCATTATCAATTACTTGACCATCCATAGACATCATCGCTTTATGGATCTCTTTTGATTGCGGTCCGCTTCCCAACGGTAATCCCATCACCACAGCAAGAATCACCATGAGACTGATGACAATGATCGTTAGTTTGCTGTGCAATATCTTATAGGTCTCATATTTAAATAAACTCCAAACTGTATTCATAACGTCTCCATCTCCTTAATATAAAACTGTTCCAGATTGCCATTCTGATTGTCCCATGAGCCGTCATATACCAGAGACCCTTCTTTCATAATCAGCACATTTCCTGCAATATGCTCCAAGTCCGAAACGATGTGTGTAGAAAAAAGAACGATATTATCTTTCCCTATATCAGCGATCATACTCCGAAACCTTGCCCGTTCCCCAGGATCTAATCCTGCAGTAGGTTCATCAAGGATCAGAATTTTGGGATCGTTGATAAGCGTTTGTGCAATTCCAACTCTCTGCTTCATGCCTCCTGAAAATGTTCCGATTTTTTTGTCTGCGACAGCCTCCAGGCCAACAAGTTCAAGAAGCTCTTCTGTCTTTCTTCTCGCATGGCTTTTGCTTAATCCTTTTAGCGCCGACATATACATCATAAATTTGCGAGCTGTAAACTCAGGATAGTAGCCAAAATCTTGAGGCAGATACCCTAACATGGCTCTGTATTGTTCCGATGTAACTTGAATCCCATCCGCATCGATTTCACCACCTGTCGGTTCCAGGATCCCTGACATCATCCTCATCAGTGTTGTTTTTCCTGCTCCATTTGCGCCGAGCAATCCTGTTACTCCTTCCTTCAGTTCAAACGATACTCTGTCGACCGCGATTTTGTTTTTATACTGTTTTGTCACCCTGTCAACTCTTATATTCATGCAAATTCCTCCATCGTATTTACTGTTTTGTAATTCTCATATACGGTCAGTGCCACAAGCAGCACGATCATTAACGGTCCCCAGCTCGTAATAAAGCCCGTAATATTAGGCATATCATAGCTTCCTATCCAGAAAACGCTTACTGAGATAAGACAGGCGATTGCCATAGAAAGATATCGATTCTTCCGCCCTATCTCTGTCCGTTCAATGTGCAGGCAGATGGAGACTGTAATAAGATACGGAATCAATATTCGCGATGTGAGTATTACAATAGATGCTCCAAAGTGAACTGACAGAATAGGTGCGATGATGCAAAAGACGATTACATACACCGCTCCAACTATAAGCATTCTTGCGAGCAATACACTCTTGACCGAAAACCGAGTCGCCATTTCTAATTCAGCCATCTGATACCGATAAGATCTTTGCATTTCCAAGCAGACTGATACTGCGGCGAGAGGCGCGAGCGCCTCAATTACACGCACTGTATTCTCGCTCGCCACGTATGAACCGATGACCGTTACTGTTAGTACTGCGACAGCCATTAGCCATACCGTTTTTCTAATGTACGGAAGCTGTTGGAATATCATCTCGGCGGTTGTTATTTCTCTCGGCCGGAGTTTTTTTAAAAAAGAATCCTTTTTTACCGGCTCTGGCGCATAAAAAGCAGTATTCAATTGTTGCTTCAGCTTTTTATTCATCTTGACCCTTCACCTCCAGGAAATCTCGAAACTTTATGATCGCTCCTTTTATTGTTCGGTAAGTAGAGAACCGGGAGCAATGATACAATTCACTTATTGTTGCCACCGATTCATCATTCATGTATCTCAACAAAAGCATTTCTTTTTCTGTAACTGATAAGCTGGCCAGCGCTTCGTCAATAATCATCTTTTCAAGAATATTTTCATGCTGGACTTCTTGTTCAAGTGGATAATTCTCAGGTAATGGTATCGGTGTTTTTTTGCGAAACTCGTCAACACAAAGATTCCTTGCTATTGTATACATGAGTTTCATGTTGTAGCCTTTGTCATCACCATATCGTTTCATATACCGAAGGAAGGTCTCTTGAGTAATGTCTTCAGCAGTTTCGCGATCATGAATTTTAAAATACACAAATCGATACAACTTGTCGTAGATTTTTTCTATATCCATATGCTGATTTTTACCTCCCTTCACTATGATTAACGTAGCAATGACGAATTATGTGCGGCAATAAAGATATAAATATATAAGCCACTCTAATTTCTTAAACCAGAGTGGCTTGTTCTATATAGGTTAATGATTGTTGTAATACCGTTAGTCCTATGCGAAACATTTCTTTCTGCTTATCAGATCTGATGCAACCATGTGTACTTACAGCCACAATTATACGCTTCAGTATTCCCTGAAACAAAATTCAAAACTGCTCTCATCGTTCCATCTAATATTCGGTATTACAGGAATGCCTTGCTTTTGCAAATATCCCCCGACCGTTCGATTAAAGTATGTATTTGTTTCCTGCAGACATTTTAATTGGCCCATAAGCAACGTACAGTCTTGGAAATCATTCCATCAAATTGTTTTAAATCATCTACATACTTGTGCGTAGCTGTGAGCACTATCAGTGCGTTTTACGAACACAAATATCGCTTAATTTCGAAATGGGCATTACAGCAATTGCAACAATATTCAGTTGCTTCACGAGTTCTTGTTTATACACAAACGATCAGCGCGTCCTTTGAATAGTTTTCATAGTTTCTTGCCACGTCATTCCTTCGTTATGAGAATGCCCCTATTGTGCGTCCTCACTTCTGCCATAATTGATATACTTATTCCTCAAGCTTCTTGAAGTCACGAATATTCAGCTCACGCTTCAACTCCTCTTCAGTCGGCATGTAAGGAAGATACTTCGATGCATAGATCTGCCTGTCATTCTCCGGCAATGTATATTCGACCAGCGTGTCACTTTTGTCTGCGCAAAGGAGTATGCCCACAGGTGGATTATCGCCTTCATTCATCAACTCACGCGTATAGTAATTCACATACATCTGCATCTGTCCGATGTCTTGATGAGTCAAGTCCCCGGTCTTCAGATCTATGAGCACAAAACACTTGGTAATGTAGTTGTAGAAGACGAGATCAATATAAAAGTGCCTGCCATCCAAATTAAAGTGTTTCTGCCTCGCAACAAATGAGAAGCCGCGTCCGAGTTCCAACAGGAATTTCTGCAGATGGTCTATAAGTGCCTGCTCTATGTCAGATTCGTAATAGTGTTCATTCGCAGGTAGGTCGAGAAACTCCAGCACGTAAGGATCTTTAATGATTTGTTCGTACTCCGGTTTCGGTTCGGTGGTCTCTATCTCAGCGGCCACACTGTCCTTATCCTTGCTGGCAAGAATGCGGTCATAGTACATGGTGTGGATCTGCCTTTGTAGTTGTCTACTGCTCCACCCGGCTCTTGCGGCCTCCTCAAGATAGAACTCACGCGCATCACGATCAGCCACCTTGATAAGCTCCCTATAATGCGTCCAGCTTAATTCCGAACGCAGTGCGTTCGCATTTTGGAATGTCAGATAAAACCGCCTCATCATTTGCAGATTTCTCTCCGAAAAACCTTTGCCAAATTCAGCAGTTAACCTTTCTGACAACTCAGCAAGGATCCGCTTTCCGTACGCAGCGCGTTCGTTTTCTCCACCCGCTTCGTAAATCTCCTTACCTATCTTCCAGTACGCTTCAACCATAGTTGAGTTCACAGCACGATAAACTTGCTGCTGTGCTTCCACGATATAACCTCGTACCGAGCTATATGTCTGCTCGATCTCTATCGGATTAATTTCTTTATTGTTTTTTTCTATTTCGTTTGCCAAAGATGTACCTCCTTGCAGAGCTCACTCCCTTAGAGGGAGGTCAAATTCCTACAGCCTTTTCTTCACTGACGGGCACCCCCTTTCGTGCGAAAAATCGCGAAATTCATATGTTTGGACACCAAACAGGTCGCCTCATCATTCTTCTTTCCTCTTTTTTCTTTTCCGTTTATTACATATTTGTATTCAAATTGCCCCTGCAATCTTTTGACGTTTTATGCTGCTTAATAACATAACAATATCATGTAACGCTATCGTCATCAACACCAACAGTTTTTGTTGACCAAACCAATTCAAGCAAACAAAACATCATTGAAACACTTTTCCATCACAGTTATAAAATAGTATCTGGTCCTATCTGTCATCATACAAATTCATAGGGTGCATACGGGGCTTTGCATCCTTGCCGTTGGCAAGTCTGCCGGTCTGCGCCGCCTCCCTCAGGCGGCTTGACCCATCGGCTACTCGAATGTCCACCGGACATTCTCGCTTAACGCCGATGCCCTTCGGGTTCTCGCCCCGTATTATATTCCGGCATTAACGCAAAACGGACGGCTGATGCCGTCCGTTTGTGTTAGTGGTGGAGCATACGGGGCTCGAACCCGTGACCTCTTGACTGCCAGTTAAAGTGTTTCCTTTGAAATTCCAACGTTTTCAGCGATTGTTTCCACCGCCGTTTCCATCCCAAATTTTTCCAATTCATTTTATTATGCATATTTATTCACATTGCGGAACCCATTGAAATCGCTTTGCAAAGCTATCTTCATAATAGTTTTTAACATTTGCAATATTATATCGCATTGATATAGTTAAAAATAGCAATATTCTCTTTGTTTCCAAACAAGTCTACCTTTGTAAGAGATGGGTTCTCAATGTTGGTCATTACTATTCTTCCTGTACCGTGCGTATATATAGATCTTTTACAGCATTTACAACTTTGTCATAAGGCAAATCTGTGGCATAGCTATACTTTTTTTGGTAGGCTTGCCATAATCTATTCAAGCTCGAATCTTCATAGATATTATCAATTATAGCATTACCGGACTCGATCAGCTTCATGCTATCCCTTTTACGGCACGTAGCATGAAAAGCTTCTCTCAAAGTTCCTCTGTTAATACTATCTCCATACTGCAATGCTAACGTATAAATGTCATAATAATCCCTCATCCTTGTATTCAAGATTCCTCTTGATAATATAGTCTGCAATTTCTCAGCCAAAATAGTTTCAATATTATATGACCACAGCCGTATTGTACGATCCTCCAGCAATAATTTGTAATCATATTCGATTGCTCTTGGAGTTATCACATCTCCTGTCGATATGTCTATTTTGATGGGGGTTATCATTTTACCCATTACAGCATCAAGTGATACTCGTATTCCCGGGTATTCCATCTCGCCCATTATGTCAGATATGTCCTTTATAATAAACGAAACCTCATCATCTAAATTGATGCTGCAAATTTCTGTCACAAATGTCTTTACATCACTTTTGGAGAGGTTCATATTCCTGATCGTAGTATCTATATCCATAGTTGATCTTAATGCTACTCCAACCATGGAAGTTACCAGAATGCCACCTTTAATAACAAAATTCTCAGCATATTGCGAATGTGCTACTCTTTCAAGAAAGCGTTCCATCATGTAAATTCTGATCAAGATTCTTGCATCCGCCTTATTATCCTTAGCGATGTTCCTGATGCGCCCCTTTATTTGCTCCTGTGTCAATGCCATTACAACATCACCTCCATGTAGCCTCTGATTATACTGTCAACATGGAATAGCCCAGCATATTCCATAAGTTTATTCAGGTCTTTGTCTTTTCTTGCTATATATGTTTTAAGTGCAGTCTGAAAATCCTGGATCTCAAATCTGCTTCTTGAGCGCACGAGATCACAAATAGTTCTTTCCAGATCATATATAGGGATATTATGTCCAAATGAATTATTGATTGTTGTCTTCCCTATCCCCAGCAATTCCCTCTTTACAGTGAATACTCTAATTCCGTCTTTAACTAGCCGGGCAGTCCCATATCCAGTGTATATCGTTATAGTCTGCTGCAACGGCTCCCTGTCGATCAGCCTATGATAATATAACGCTTCATCGTGGGAAAAAACTGCCTGAGGGCAGCGCAAAGAAAGGATGTATTGATCATCTTCCCATAGATTAGGCTCAGCATATATCCCATGACCGACTTTCTGAAAGTCATTATTCTTTATGAATTTGTATAAAGCATCTTTTGAGCATCCTTCGTCCAAAGCGATCTTAGTTAACAGGATCCCTGATCCATCAACATATTTAGTTAAATCTGTCACACTGCATCACCAACCTTTGTGCTAATATTATGTCCTATATTAGCACAAAAGTAAAGAAAAACTTTTTGAGAGGAATGGGAGCAAAAGCTTACCATTACAGCTCCGCCTTTGATCGCATTTAGTCAGATGGAATGTTACACGTTCGGGCTGTTTCCGCTCTGTCTGCGCTTTGATTGCCAATCGCAGACATCCCTAGCGAAAATCCCGCCTGGCGACTCCTTCGTCATCGGGCGGGATGTTATTGGTGGAGCATCCTTCAATGTTTATAACCGAGCACTTCACCGATCTTTGTCAGCCCTACGACGACACCCGTACCATTAGCGTTACGCAGGCCGCGCTTAACATTATATTTCGGATATAGAGTGCTCTCGATCTCATCCATGTTTTCAAGAGTGCCGGCCATTTCAGTGATAAAATCCGGTTTTGCGCTGACCGATGCTCGTTTTAATTTCTTTCTTATTACTGCCAAATCAATACCTCCGTAAATATATTGAAGTATGTTCGATGGCAGGGATCCCCCTGCGGTGCGGAATAAGATTTTATATTATAATACGGCAAAGGCCGTATTAGCAATATTTTAGTGTGATGAAGTGCCGGGGGGTGTGATCAGCATATGTAAAAGTACTGACGTACAGTTACCGTCAGTCCCTGAAAAAGTCTGTTATTATCATTTCAGGTGCAGCAGTGTGCCGTTATCAGCGTGCTTCTTTTTTTGCTTTGTCTGCCATTGCGGATTTGACTATTGATTTCCTTACGACGCCCTTGGGGTCTGTTACAAGAACTCTGACGATCCAGATGACGAGAGCCAGAGCGACAACGGACAATCCGAGGAATGAGTCGTTGAGCATATCCATCGGTGCCGGGGTGAAGAATGCAGCCCCGTCTTCAGCGTAACCGAATATGGCATCTCCCAGCCACATAATCGAAGCGCCCCAGAACATGAACACCAGCATGCCAAGGCACATAGTATCATCTTTGCGTGTATACCATTTTACTGTTGCGATAACCGCAGCGAATACTGTTATAAGTAAAGTCATGATACGGCACCTCCCTTAAGCTTCCTGATCGGCAGCAACGTTCTTTCTGCTCATTATGATATCTGAGACCTTGCACATTGCCAGCCACGTAACTGTGATAAGAAATGCCATCGTCACACCGATAGTTGCCATCTCATGCAGCATTTCGGATGTGTCTGCAGGATCGTTCATCGCGGTCAGGAACGGGAACCATGGAACGACTTCGCCATGCCATACATGCTCGAAAGCAAGAAGGACAACGCCTCCCCAGAGCATATAGCTGAGCCATTTGAGCTTTCTGCTCCATGGGATCCTTTCAGGTTCAGCAGGTGCTTCGTTCTTTTCGATCTTTTCTTGTTCTACTTTTTCTTCGTGCTTTTCTATACCTTTCACAACAACGGCTTCAGCAGCACTTACGAGAAAACATGCCATAATATATTCTCCTTTCGCATAGCAAAATTATTTTTCGTTAACAGCAGTATAAGCTTATGGATAAGCGTGTATAAGCCCCCAGGGGGGTTGATCTGCCAAAATGCGCAATTGTCTGATAATTTGATTTGTGTTAACGTCTTGTAAACATATGTTCGTGATGGTATAATCGGATGTGTTGAGAAAGATAGTCACAAATCAGCTTACTGATATTGAAAATCCTGAAACTATTGAAATTCCAAGGATTTTGAGTGGTGGAGCATACGGGGCTTTGCATCCTTGCCTTTGGCAAGTCTGCCGGTCTGCGCCGCCTCCCTCAGGCGGCTTGACCCGCTCGCTATTCGAGGCTCCACCGGAGCCTCTCATTTTACGCTCGCGCCCTTCGGGTTCTCGCCCCGTATGTGTTCTACATAACGCCAAAAGACCACCGAGTGGTGGTCTTTCGTCGTTGGTGGAGCATACGGGGCTCGAACCCGTGACCTCTTGACTGCCAGTCAAACGCGCTCCCAGCTGCGCTAATGCCCCATGGAGCCACTCGCCGGGATCGAACCGGCCACCTGCACGTTACGAATGTGCTGCTCTGCCAGATGAGCTAGAGTGGCAAGGCGCGGTCTTTAACCGATCCGGCTTAAAACCCGCTCACATATTCTACTATATATCATTCATTTAAGTCAACATCAAAATCCGACTCTGTCAGTCCTTCCTGGGCCAGTGCCGTATTTAATGTGCTCACGTCGGCGGACAGGTCGTAGACGCCGTCGATGGAGATTTTCTTTAGGATCGTTGAGAATGCTGTCTCGATGGTGTCAAGCGAGTCTTCTATCTGCTTCTTCACTCCCAGCTCGTCGCTGTTTAAGTTGGGAAGTGTGCATAGCTCTTTGTAATTCCTGATGGCGCTTACTGTCTTGGGCAGGTAGTATTCCAGGAATTTATACTGGTCGTCGATGAGCTGAGGCTCTTCTTCGAAGCGCTTAAGTATGTCATCGGCAAAGTTTCCGATGCAGGCCAGATCTCCGCGGACTTTGTCGTTATGTACCACGGCCATGGTCTCTCGGATGAGCTGGTTGCTTTCCAGTCTGCGCTTTTCTATGTCGGCGATTACTTCGAGGGACTTGCCGCAGTAAAAGCAAAAGCGTACTGTCCTCGGTATCTGCTTGCCGCAGTATGGACAGGGAATGTTGTCGATGGTTCCTGTGTCGTCGACGCCGGACTTCCTGTTCTTCTTATTTCTCGGAACGACGAAAACATTCTTGTCAAAGTCAATGAAGGCTTTGCTGAAGTAGCCGTTATCCAGCATTTTGTTTAAGTCGTCCACTACCTTGTCCTGAGTGATGCCGCAGGACTCGGCCAGAAAGTCAAGGGGCGTCTCCCTGTAGGCGCCGATGAGCTTTTCGTATACTGCGAAGGAGTTCTTCTCCCGTTGCTTGTTGAAGTATTCTTTAATAGGTTTGTTGAATCCGAAGTAGAGCACCAGCAGGATGACAATCAGCCCAAATACGGGATTCTCTATGAGCATCCCCACTCCTGCATTGAAAAATATCAGAATCAGAATGATTCTGAGCAAACTGAAATTTCTGCTGTCTCCGCCTGATTTTTTACTCACGACTCACCTACTCTTTTCTAATCTGCTTTCTCGAATATAGCTCCGTTATTTTTTATTTCCACAACATATCCTTCTTTGAGCTTGAAGCCTTTTATTGATTCATCGAAGAAGGATTCCATGTAGTCGGTCTTGTATCCGTCTTTATCTTCCTTTTCATATGCTTCCTTACTCTCAAAGATATATACGCTGAAATATTCTTCACCGTTAACAGGATAAATATTGTAACGCCCTTCCGGAAGTTCTTCGTCTTCGCCTATAACATAGACGCCGGAAAGTTCTATGCTGTTTTCGATGTTTTGGGTAGTCTCCGGCTTCGAAGTGACCCCTTTAAAGTTAAGGTCTCCCCGTAGAGCCAATACAAGACCTGCCAGCAGCACAACGCAGGCGATAGCCAGCAGTGCCACTGCAACTTTAAACCATTTTACCGTTCCCTTGGTTCCATATACGTCTATGACCTTGCTCTTGTCATCTTTTTCTACCGGCTTCCCGCAGTCCCCGCAGAACAGGGCGTCGTCGGGAAGCATGGCGCCACAATGCTTACATACCATATCTTAGTTTACCCTCTTAATCCTGACCTCTGGTGCTGGCCTCAAGGAGCTTGGTCTTAAGCTCGTCCTCAATGCGCACAAGCTCTGCCTCTGCATTTCTTCTGCGCTCCTGACCCGCCTCCTGGATTGCAATTACTTCGTCTATTGTGGAAATGAGCTGCTGGTTGGTGTGCTCCAGTGTCTCGATGTCCACGATGGCCCTTTCGTTTTCTTCAGCCGCCATAATCGTTGCCTGCTTCAGCTTATCTGCGTTCTCTTTAAGCATCTGATTTGTGGCGTCGGATACCATCTTCTGAGCCTTGGCTGCCTCTTCAGCGTGGTGTACGCTAAGAGCCAGTACCATCTGGTTCTTCCACAGTGGAATTGTATTGTTAATTGTGGACTGAATCTTCTCAGCCATAATTGTGTCGTCTTCCTGGACCATTCTGATCTGCGGTGCCGACTGCAGCGTAATTGTACGAGTCAGCTCCAGGTCGTAGATCTTCTTTTCGAAGCGGTCGCACATGTTAGCCAAATCGCTGGCTGCCTGTACATCCTCCTGCAGTCCTGTCTGCTTAGCCTTCTGCTGCAGTTCCACAAGCTCGCCGCTTCTTACTTCTTCAAGCTTCTGCTTGCCGGCGGCGATGTACATGGACAGCTCTTTGAAGTACAGTTTGTTCTGGTCATAAAGCTTGTCCAGCATGGAAATGTCCTTCAGCAGTGTGAACTGGTGAGTCTCCAGAGCCTTGGCAACTTTGTTGATGTTCACTTCGCTGGTGGCGTAGCGTGCACGCAGAGTCTCCACCTTGTTCTTGCTCTTCTGGAACAGACCTGCCAGTCCCTTCTTGTCCACTTCGCCGAAGCCCCGGACTTCCGTAGTCAGCTCCGTGAGAAGGTTTCCTATTTCGCCGAATTCCTTTGTGCGGACGCTCTTTAGTGCCTGCTCGGAGAACTGACCCGACTTTTTCTGGGCTGAAGCGCCGTACATCATAATCTGATCGGAATTTCTTAAATCTATCTGGTTTGCAAAATCATCGATCTGCTTTTGCTCCTCCAGTGAGAATTTCTCCTTTGCAAAAGCGTCGTCGGCCAGGGCCGTTGTCCCTTCTGTGCCAACCTTTTCAAGTGTCAAATCGATGTTTGTGTCCACATCTTCAAGTGTGAGAACCGGTGTGTTGTTTTCTTTGTTATCCATAGCTTTTTCTCCTTGTTTTCTACAAGTTTCTGTTCATGTCGAATATATTATACCACAATTATTCTTTTCCATATTACTTTTACTCAAAATCCTGATTCTTGTTTCGCCTCTGAGGGTGGATCCCGCTCATTATTTATTACCGGATTATCATTTTATTATTACCACAGTAATAGATTTTCAGTTTTTTGGTAATAACTATTACCATATTGGCCATTACACTTAACACAGGTAATAGATTCTTACTCTTCCGGTAATAACTAATATCGCACTTATACCCATTCATATCTGAATCCGTCAATTTTTGAGTCGAATTTGCAGACGCTGTAGAATTTGCAGTATCTGCACTGGGAATCCTTCCTGCCGGCGCCCTTGGTTTTGGGCTTTATTTCAATGTTTCCCTCCAGGATTTCCCCGCACATGGCATCCACCTTGCTGTCTACCTCATCCATGAATTCGTTGAAGTCTTCTTCTTCCATCATGTGGGATTTCGGTGGGAGAATGTGTGAAGCCTTGTTCTTGCTTATGTCCAGCTCATCGTCTATTTCGCTGACAATCTGCTGATCCTTAATCATGATGCCTTCCATTCTGAATGCTCCCTTAAGCTCCTTCTCCACGCCCTTGTCGTAGTCAGCCACCGGGTCACTCAGGTGGAAGTAGAATGTCCCTGCGGGAATGAGCCCCCTTTGCTTGGCTGCCCGCATATAGAGCATGAGCTGTAGCTTCCAGCCGGACAGAACCTCCTTTTCGTCCCACTTTCTGACTCCGGATTTATAATCTATTATTTTTGCGTAGCCCTCGGGTAACAGGTCGATGCGGTCGATTTTACCTTCAATGGTCACCGGGCCGCCATCCGTGTCAATAGCTATAGGCGGGAATGGCCCATTCTTCCCGAAGTTCACTTCGCTCATCATACTGACGATTTTCCCGGCACGCACGTGGTCCACTACCATCATGGCGCTTTCCTCGCAGACCTTGCGCATGCGGGAAAGCCTGTATTCCTCCGTCTTGCTGTCTCTGAGAAGGCCATCCTTAAATCCTGCCGCGATTTCGTCGACTATTTCGTTTACCCGGCTCACGCACTCTTCCCTGCTGATGGTCATCCAGGCAGAATCCTCACCGGTAAGCTCTCCTGCTGCGCCGCCACCACCCAGTTCTTTACTCAGCCTGTCCATGCACTCGTGGAATACGGTGCCGATTTCCAGCATGGTAATCTGGTATTCCTTACGCTCCTTGGCCTTCAGGCCGTAGTTAAGGAAGTGTGCGAAGGGGCATCCTCCATAGGTTTCCAGCCGTGTTGGGGAAAGGGTAATGCTGCCATCGTCACGTCTGTACAGCTGAGTCGCCACCTCTTTATCCGCCTTAGCCAGACGGCCGTTAAAGAGGTAGCCCCTCTTCAGGACGTCAAGTTCCTCCGGCATGTTTTCCCTGTACCAGGCATAGGTGTCCTTCCAGATTTCCTCGTCCCTGGACAGAGCCCCTGCCATGTGGCTAAGGGTTCCCGGCCCCGGACCGATTACATCCTCTGCCCTTCCGGATTTTATTACATCTACAGACTCCCGCACCTCCGGGAACATTTTCTTAATTCTGTCGTATATAAGGGAAGGCCGGCTGGCGTCGCCGCTCGCGCTTCCTTCTGCGCAGCTGATGTACAGCATGTCCTCCGGCTTTGACAGACCATGGTAAATGGCCATGTTTTCCTCGGCCATTCTAAGCTCGTCAGTCTTAAGAAGCCTGCGCTCAGATAATTCCATGAGGCGTGATCTTTCGTTATCGGAAAGAAGGCCGCTGCTCTTTATGCCCAGAGGGAATACTCCTTCGTTGGCTCCGAGAATCATGAGGACCTTCACCCTGCCGGTACGGGTTCTCTGCATGGTTCCCATAATGAGGCCGTCTGCAGCCTGGGGCAGGATTCCTATCTCAACGGACTCAAGTCCCGTCCTTATCATATCGGCAAAGTCCCCGGCGTTAACTCCTTCATCACCGAGAATTTCGTTAAGCTGACCCAGCACCTCTACGATTTTGTTCCACACCTGAGATGTCTCTCCGGCCGCAGCCAGGTCTCCCTCTTCATCAAGCCTTGTGGCCAGGGTCTCCAACTTGCCCGGCACGTCCATGTCTTCCAGGAATCCGTAGAGGACCCGGACTTTTCCGGAGACGGTTTTTTCTTCTTTATATTTTTCGTGAAAAGCGAGAATGGGAGTCATAACCTTCTCCCGCACTGCTTCCAGTTCTTCCAGCTCCTCGGCGCCCAGGTCGGCAGCCCCTTTTGTGAAGGGATTCTTCCAGCCTGCGCCTCTGATCCGATATCCTAGGGCGTAGTTTTCAAGGCGGTCCACCTCTCCCGGCTCCGCGTCACCAAGACCTGAGCGAAGAAGTGTAATTACGTCGTCCGCCCTATATCCATCTGAAATTATATTCATGAGAGACAGCACGAAGGTCGCCGCAGGGCTGTGGGTAATGCCTCTCTTTTCGTCGGTAAAAATATCTATTCCGTATCTTTCGAAGACCTGCCGGATTTCCGGCGCCCGGCTCTCGCTGTCGTTGCAGATTAAGAGAATGTCCCGGTATCTCAGGCCCTCTTCCCTTACCAGCTTTGCCACCGTAAGAGCTGCAGTCTCAGCCTCTGCATAGGTGTCCTTTGCCCGCACTATGCGAATGCGGTCATCGTGACTTCCCGGACAGGTCTCATAGGGAAGGGAGAAAATTTCTCTTTCCACGTGGGCCAGTGGCTCCGGTCTTTCTTCCCTGTAGCTTTCGGGAATGGGCTTAATTATTGCCCTTATGTTCACATCTTCCCCGGCCTTTTCCAGGCGGCTTATAGTCTCACCGGTAACCTTAAAGAGGCTCTCGTCCCTGCCGCCTTCATCGTAGGTGAGCACTACGTTCACTCCGCGGGAATGACGCACCAGCTGGCTGATGGCGTCAAGGTTCTTCGGAGAAAACACGTCGAATCCGTATATCCAGTAAGTGGCCTCACATGCGCTTTTGCTGTCCTTTATTTTCTCCGTGAAAAGACCGGCCAGGTCTTCCGTGTCAGTGTAGTGGCCTTCTACGGTCTTCTCATATTCGGCGTAGATCTTTCCGATTTCCGCCAGCTTTGTCTTCAGAAGAGAGCTTCCTTCCATGTCTGAAAGGAGGCCATCAATTTCCTCAGGTCCGATGCCGCACTGCTTCAGCTCTGAGATCATGTTGTTGGCCATGTCCAGAAAGTCGCTGCTCCTGCGATACTTGCCGTAGACCTCCAGATCGCCTGCGCAGCGATTCATGATTTTCGTCAGCAGCATGTGGCGCCCCTGCTTGTCTATCATAGGAAGTGTCCTGCCGCCGGTCTCAGCTATTACCCGGTCCCGAAGGCGGGAAAAGGAAAGGACCTCAATGTCCATGAGGCTTTCCGTATCCAGATAAAAGAAGGCATCCTTCTCGGCCTGCAGGGAATATTGATCCGGTACAAGCAGTATGGTGCCTTTCTCTATGTTATCGAAAATGAATTTGTCTTTATTCAGGCTCTCACGGCCGTAATAAATGTTCAGCATCTAAATAATCTCCAAAAGTTCTCCTGCTGTCATAAGAATGTGGTCAGGCTCATGCTCGCCACTCAGGCTGTGCACGTCTATGGACGGGGCCCAGTCCACCATGGCGCAGTAGGTGCCGGCATTCCTTGCGCATATGCGGTCGTAAAGAGTGTCCCCTACCATGAGGCTGCTCTCCGGCCGGGCGCCGATATTGCCCATGGCAATGTTAAGAGGCTCCGGGTCCGGCTTGTGCTTGGTGCAGTCGTCGGCTGTGACTATGGTATCGAAATACTTTCCCAGGTCGAACTCTTCCACCGCCATCATGGTGGTGCGCTTAAGGCGGGAAGTTACAAGAGCCGTAGTGACGTCCTGCCTTCTCACCTGCTCCAGCATGTCCCGCACGCCGGGGTAAAGATCGATAAGCTCCAGGAAGTGGTCGTGGTGGTAGTCCCGGTAAATCTTCACCAGCTTTTCTTCCGTCTCCTCGGGAAACTTCTCGCTGAGCGCCTCACCGAGAATGCTGCCGAAGGTTTTAAGTATTACATCTTCATCCTCTTCTTTGCCTCTCACCGTCCTGTAGACCTCCTGCCAGGACTGCATTATTACATTTGTTGTATTCATCAAGGTGCCGTCAAAGTCAAATAGCACCGTTTCTATTTTTGCCATATTTTAAATCTTCTGCTTTAGTTCTTCGTTTATAAACAGGTCTAGGTCTCCATCCATTACTGCCTGGACGTTGCCAACTTCCGCTCCCGTGCGGTGGTCCTTTACCATGGTGTAAGGCTGGAACACGTAGGAGCGTATCTGACTGCCCCAGGTAATCTGGCTGTAGTCCCCCTGGAGTTCCTTTAAGTTCTCTTTGTTTTCCTGCTCCTTAAGCTCTACCAGCTTACTCATGAGAAGCTTCATAGCCATGTCACGGTTCTGATGCTGGGAGCGTTCATTCTGGCAGGATACCACTATGTTTGTTGGAAGGTGAGTGATCCTCACGGCGGAATCCGTCTTGTTTACGTGCTGTCCGCCGGCTCCGCTGGAGCGGTAAGTGTCCACTCTGATGTCCTCCGGATCTATTTCTACTTCTGTGTCGTTTTCGATTTCCGGTGTCACGTCCACTGACGCGAAGGAAGTGTGCCGCCTGCCTGAGGAGTCGAAGGGGGAAATGCGCACAAGTCTGTGTACGCCCTTTTCCTTTTTCAGATATCCGTAGGCATTGTCGCCGCTGACGAGAATGGTGGCACTGTTAATGCCTGCCTCTTCATTGTCCTGGTAGTCCATGACGGAAATTTTGTAGCCCTTTCTCTCCGCCCAGCGGTTGTACATGCGGTAGAGCATTTCCGCCCAGTCCTTGGCCTCTGTGCCGCCACTGCCTCCGTGAATCTGGACGATGGCATTGTGGTCGTCGTACTCGCCGGTAAGAAGGGTCTTAACTTTGAAACTGTCAAGATCCGTGGTAAGAGTTTCGTAAGCCTCCGACGCCTCTGCCGCCAGCTCCTCGTCTCCTTCTTCTTCCGCAAGTTCCACCAGCACCTCAAGATCACCCAGCGCAGCTTTCAGTTTGTCAAACTGAGCCAGGTCATCTTCCTTGCTTTTCTTTTCCTTTAAAACTTTCTGAGCCGTCATCTGGTCGTCCCAGAATCCCGGCTCCATGCTCTTTTGTTCCAGAGCCTCAATGTCCTTCTTTAACCCAGCCGGGTCAAAGGGACTCACCTACCTCTTTAAGGCCCGCAGAAATGTTGGCGAGCTCATTTCTAATCTGATCTAATTGCATTATTTTACCTCATTTATTATTTATCGTCGGGGGAAGATACCGGATTCAGACCCGCTCTCGCTGGTCCTCACGCAGCGGTAAGCTCTTGCTTCGCTATCGCTCGCAAATCGCTAAGTGCCGGCGTTGCGGATGGTCTTCATACGATATCTTTCCCCCTCCTCTAAAAATCAAGATTTAAAATTACTGTCTGCCGTGACAATACTTATACTTCTTTCCACTTCCACATGGGCATGGGTCGTTACGGCCCACCTTCGGCGTGGCGCGACGGACTGTCTCCTGTACTCTTTCGCGCTCGGGCACTACTGCCTCAGGACCGGCGCCTTCTCCGCCCTGCTCCAGCATCATGTAGTTGCCTTCGTCTTCGAATTCTTCGCGCATGTTGCCGCCGCCGATTCTTCTGCGTCTTTCCGTAGTTGTTCTGACAGTTACGTTGTAGCAGAATTTAACTGTCTCTTCCTGTATGGCTCCTGTCATTTCCTCGAACATGTTGAAGCCTTCTTCGGCGTAAGCACCTGCCGGGTCCTGTCCACCCAGACCTCTGAGACCGATACCGCTCTTCAGTTGATCCATGGCGTCGATGTGATCCATCCACTTACTGTCTACGATTTCAAGAAGGATTCTGCGCTCCAGCTCCCTCATGATTTCGCTGCCTACTTCGGCTTCCTTTTCATCGTATATTCTGTGGAACTCTTCCACGCAGTCGTCGTAGAGCTGCTCGGGAGTCAGCAGTCCCAGGCTGTCCTTGTCATATTCTATTCCCTTGAAGGCCTTTGTGATTCTTCTAAGGTTCTTGTTCAGTGTGTCAAAGTCCCATTCCTCAGGATATTTTGACTCCATGGTAATGGGGTCCACTTCTTCTTTAATTAGGCCGTCGGTCATGTTCATGATGTACTCTTTTAAGTCTTCCCCGAAGAGTACCTTTCTTCTTTCATCGTAAATAATTTCACGCTGCTTGTTCATTACGTTGTCGTACTGCAGTACGTATTTACGTATGGAGAAGTTTCTGCCTTCCACCTTCTTCTGGGCGTTCTCTATGGAGCGGGATACCATTCCCGATTCGATGGGCTCGTCCTCTTCAACACCCATGCGGTCTACGATACCCTTCATGCGCTCGCCGCCGAAGAGTCTCATAAGTTCGTCTTCCAGGGAGATGCAGAACTGAGTCTCACCCGGGTCCCCCTGACGTCCGGAACGTCCACGGAGCTGGTTGTCGATACGCCTTGATTCGTGGCGCTCCGTACCGATGATGCACAGGCCGCCGGCATCCAGCACTCTCTGCTTTTCGTCTTTTCTCTCTAAAGAATATTTTTCGTTCAGTTCGTTGAATACTTTTCTGGCATCGAGAATTTTCTCATCCTTCGTGGGAATGATAGACGATGCGTACTCTATTACTTCAGGCTCGTAGCCGTCCTTTTCCATTTGCTTTCTCGCCAGGAATTCCGGGTTACCACCCAGGATAATGTCGGTACCACGACCGGCCA
>DFGY01000094.1:0-5331 GCA_002372505.1 Firmicutes bacterium UBA3738 | reverse complement strand
CCGGCCATGTTGGTGGCGATGGTGACTGCCCCTTCGCGGCCGGCTTCGGCTACGATGGCAGCTTCCTTTTCGTGCTGCTTGGCGTTGAGTACGTTAAAGTTCTTTACGCCGCGCTTCTGCAGCATGTCAGCAATGAGCTCTGACTTTTCAATTGAAATCGTACCTACCAGTACAGGCTGGCCCTTTTCGTGAGCTTCGACCACTTTGTTTACGATGGCCTTGTACTTGCCCTTTTCCGTTCCGAATACTGCGTCAGGCAGGTCATTTCTGATTACTTCCTTGTTGGTTGGAATAACCACAACGTCCATGTTGTATATTTCGCGGAATTCATCTTCTTCCGTCTTGGCTGTACCGGTCATGCCGGCCAGCTTGTTGTACATCCTGAAATAGTTTTGCAGGGTGATTGTAGCCAGGGTCTTGGACTCGGAGCGGACGCTTACGTGTTCCTTAGCCTCGATGGCCTGGTGAAGTCCGTCGCTGTAGCGTCTTCCGAACATGAGACGTCCGGTGAATTCGTCTACGATTATTACTTCTCCGTCCTTTACGATGTAGTCTACGTCTCTCTGCATGAGAGTGTGAGCTTTTAAGGCCTGCATTACATGGTGGTTAATGTCCATGTGCTCAGGATCTGCGAAGTTGTCAATGTCGAAATATTTTTCGCACTTTACAACGCCTTCGTCGGTAAGAGCTACCTGCTTGTCCTTTTCCTCTACTGAGTAGTCGGAGGGAACCAAAGTCTTTATGAAGCGGTCAGCCATTGAGTATAGAGCCGTTGACTCTTCTCCCTGACCGGAAATGATGAGAGGCGTCCTGGCTTCGTCAACGAGAATGGAGTCAACCTCGTCCACGATGGCGTAGTTCAGCTCTCTTTGCATCATGTCTTCCACTTCGACTACCATGTTGTCGCGCAGATAATCGAAACCGTATTCATTGTTGGTTCCATATGTAATGTCGGCGTTATATGCCGCCTTTCTTTCTTCCTCTGTAATGCCGTGAACCACGCATCCGATGGTGAGACCCAGGAATGTATAGCACTTGCCCATCCATTCCGCGTCACGCTTGGCCAGGTAGTCGTTGACTGTGACTACGTGGACGCCTTTGCCCTCAAGGGCATTGAGGTATGTAGGCAGTGTGGCCACAAGAGTCTTACCTTCACCGGTTTTCATCTCAGCGATTCTTCCCTGATGGAGGACTACGCCACCGATGAGTTGCACTCTGAAGGGCTTGAGCCCCAGAGTTCTGGCCGCGGCTTCACGGCACACGGCGAAGGCTTCCGGAAGGATGTCATCCAGAGTCTCCCCTGCTGCCAGTCTCTCTTTGAATTCCGGCGTTTTCGCCTGGAGCTCTTCGTCTGTGAGAGCCTGCATTTCCTCGTCCAGCGCCTCTATTTTGTCAACAATCTTTTCTACTTTTCTAACTTCCTTGGCGTTCAGGTCGCCAAATACCTTTTCCATAAAGCCCATACTTACTAGTCTCCCTTCTTTTCTTCTTCCTGTTCTTCTTCCGGAATGTCTTCAACGGCCACGTTGACCTCCAGGGCTTTCTTCCCTGTGGCCTTTGTCACGCGGACCTTCATACGCTTTCCGTCAGCTTCATATTCAAAGGTGTCGCCCTTGCCCGGCAGTTTATCCAGGCACATGCATACCCACCCGTTTATCGTATTTACATCCAGCTCCACGTCCACGCCAAAGTAATCGAATACCTTGGAAACCTGGGCGCTGCCCATGACACGGTAGCTGCCATTCTGGAGCACCGTTACTTCCTGACTCATAATGGCGTCGTGCTCGTCGTAAATCTCGCCAACCAGTTCCTCGATTATGTCTTCCATGGTGACCAGGCCTTCCGTGCCGCCGTACTCGTCTACGATTATTGCAATGTGAGTCTTCATGGACTGCATTCTCTTAAGGAGGTCAGCAATTCTCATAGACTCAGCAACAAATACAACGGGCTTGACGAAGTCGGACACCTCCCGTTCAGTTCCTACTATATAATTATGGAAGTCTTTTTGGTTCAGGACTCCAAGGATGCGGTCCAGGTCGTCCTCGTAGACAGGCATTCTGGAAAAGCCCGTCTTTCTGAAGGCTTCGTTGACCTCTTCCTTTGTCATTTCAAGGTTTATAGCCTCAATGTCCACTCTCGGGGTCATGACTTCCCCGGCCTCAAGGTCATTAAACTCAATGGCGTTCTGAATGAGCTCGCTCTGACCTTCTTCGATTTCGCCTTCCGCCGTAGCCTCTTCCACTATGGTAATGAGCTCGTCTTCAGTAAAGCCCCGGCCCCCTTCTCTCTTGAAGAGCTTGTCCAGCAGCTTCTTCCAGCCGGAGAAAATAAAGTTCAGAGGCGCCAGGATTATCATGAAAAATCTGATAATCGGAGCCGAGAACATGGAGAATTTCTCCGGGTTGTCCTTGGCCAGGGACTTAGGACTAATCTCACCGAAAATCAGGACAACTATAGTGATTACAATGGTCGCAATAGTCGCGCCCTTGCTACCGTAAATGTCAATGAACAGCACCGTGGCAACGGAGGTCATGACGATGTTTACAATGTTGTTTCCTATGAGAATGCTGGACAGCAGGCGGTCGTAATCCTCGGAAAGCTTCAGCACATACTCCGCCCTCTTGTCGCCATCGCCGGCCAGATTCTTTATCTTTATTCTATTCAGTGATGTAAATGCCGTCTCCGTCGCCGAGAAGTAGGCCGACAGAACAATCAGCACCAATATCGCTATTACGCCAGTCATCTAATATCTATTCAAATTTCATAACATTAACTTACATATTATATGTGTATGCGCTCTGTATGTACATACTCGCCCTATTATATCGCAAATATGTGTTAATTGAAAGAATGAATACACACGCCGTTAACGGAAATTCCGTTAAGCGTTTCACAGGGACAGGTTTTGCGTTTCACTGGGGCGTTTCACAGGAATGAGCTTTGTGGTTCATTTGGCGTTTCTCGGGGACGGGCTTTGTGGTTCATTTATGGCGAGGGATGATTGGGCTGAGCGACGATTGGGATGAGGAACGATGGCCGGGCAAGAGTCTGCCGCCATGTTTCAACCTAAAAATAACCCCAAACATGTCGCGCGGTCGGGGTTGGCGGATGATTTCGGCTTGCTAAAGTCTCTTTGCGACATGTTTCGACTTTAAAATGACCCCAAACATGTCGCGCTGCCGGGGTTCAGTTGGCGGATGATTTCGGCTTACTAAAGTCTCTTTGCGACATGTTTCGACTTTAAAATGACCCCAAACATGTCGCGCTGCCGGGGGGTGGCGGATGATTTCGGCTTATGGCAAATCCTCGCCGAAATGGATTCCAACATTTTTGTCGTGGATGAGGAAATGTTGGAATTGATGCAGCTCAAGAGCGGGAACTGAGGTGGTTTTACTGGCTCGGATTCCAACATTTTTGCCGTGGCTGAGGAAATGTTGGTATTGATTCCGTTCAGGAGCGGGAACGAGGTGGTTTTACTGGCTCGGATTCCAACATTTTTGCCGTGGCTGAGGAAATGTTGGAATTGATGCTGCTCAGGAGCGGGAACGAGGTGGTTTTACTGGCTCGGATTCCAACATTTTTCCACGGATGAGGAAATGTTGGAATTGATGCTGCTCAGAATCAGGAGCGAGGGGGAATGATGACAGGGGGACGTTTCATTTTTTCGCCTTTTACCAATTTTTGGTGATTCAAAAAGCCTGTCCCTGTGAAACGCTCAAAAGCCTGTCCCTGTGAAACGCTCTGAAACATCTAGTGCTATCTCTCTGGTGAGACCTAAGCTTTTCCACAATATTTAGTGTGTGAAATTCATTAAACTATGGTATAATACCTCCGTAATCACAGAGAATATTAAGGAGAATTGAAAAGATGGGAAAGTTAAAAGGTATTATAGCTGTTTTCGTTGTAATTGCCCTGGCAATAGGCGGATACTTCATTATCAGAAACATGTTCCAGTCCGATGGGTATGACGACGAGGGTTCATTTGAAAAGTATGCGAATGAATATTACGCTTCCTTTGAAGGGGAGCAGCAGATTGGCACCAGCGAGCCTAAGTTCGAGTTCGGCCAGCCGGTTTCAATTGCAATCGACAAGCCTTCCATGGAAGAGAGCATGGAAAACAGCGAAATCGACGCCGTCTTCAAAGGAAAGAAAGACAGCTTCACTGTTGAAAATAAATCTCTCGGCGAGGAGCAGCAGGCAGCACTTCTCATGGGGTACGAATCCTACGAGACTCCGGAAAAGGCTGAAAGCGTTGCCATTCACGAGCGCCAGATTTTAAACGCCGGCAAGGAAGAGCAGAAAATCGAAGTTGACAAAGTCACAACCTTCAACTTCTCTACGGAGAACGGCGTAGCTATGGTTCCGACCAACATCTTTAAAGGTGACTATAAAAAGGTAGTAATTGATAAAATCAAAGAACAGGTAGAGGAATCCTACAAGGACAAGGTTGATGACATGGATTTGACCAAGTTCGTCATGACCGGCGACGGATTCAGATTCTTCGCAGACGGCGGCGTCCTGGCTGAGGCAAATGCCGGAGTGCAGCACTTCGACATTTCCTATGACGACATGGAAAAGTTCATGCGTGACAACATCGGTGAGAATGTAATCGACCCCAACAAGCCAATGGTTGCAGTTACATACGATGACGGCCCCAGCGACGGCACGCAGACAAAGCAGCTTCTGGATCTTTACGAGCAGGAAAACGCGGTGTGCACATTCTTCGAGCTGGGAGCCAACGTTGCCAACATCGAAGGCAGTGACAAACTTCTGAAAAGAGAGCTGGAAATCGGCTGTGAAGTAGGCACACATTCCTGGGATCACCCCAACCTCTTCACCCTTTCCGACGACGCAGTTAAGCAGCAGGCACAGAAGAGCATCGACGCCATCGAAAAGGCCTGCGGCCAGAAGCCCACAATTTTCCGCGCACCTTACGGCAACGGCAACGACAAGATTTCAAAAATCTTCGGACTTCCGGGAATAAACTGGACTGTTGACACTTTAGACTGGCAGTCGAGAAACGCTGACAGCGTAGTAAATGTAGTAAAGAGCTTCGGCAACCTGGACGGCCAGATTATTCTGATGCACTCCATCTACCAGTCATCTGTAGACGCATCAAAAGTGTTGGTGCCCTGGCTCAAGAGCAAAGGCTACCAGCTGGTTACCGTCAGCGACCTTCTCAGAATCAAGTACAAGAAGGATCTCAGCGACAAATACTACGGCTATACATTTGCTGAATAAGTGACAGTGGCGGTTCTCTTGTAGAAGCGAGAGCGGGTCTATAAATACAGTATCCCGTCCTTATGTAAGATCGAGTAGGGGCTAACTTGT
>DFGY01000038.1 GCA_002372505.1 Firmicutes bacterium UBA3738 | reverse complement strand
GGGGATTTTAGAAAATACAGGCTGTAAACGTTGGAGTTTCAACGTTTAGAATACCGAGAATTCATCAGTATTCAGAGGGGGGTATTTTAATGAATAAAAAGAGAATTTTAATTGGCATTGCAGTGTGTCTGGCTGTATGTCTGATATTTGTTTTCGGTCGTTCTTACTACCAAAAGAAACAATTTGATAAGTACGATGGTCATGGTTTTGATTATATGCACGGCTATTCGTCGACGGATTTCACCGGATACCACGTTTACGATGGTGAAAAGCTGGCGAAACTGGACCACAAAGCATCTCTGTGGATTGAAAATGAAAAGGATATGCCCGTAATGGATGGAGCCGAAGCCTGCTATCCTGTCTACTGCGCTGTGGCTAAGTCAATTTATAAAGACATTGACGCAATAGAGAAAAAAGCTCACGCGGAAATCGAAAAGTACTACACCAATCCAGACAAAGTAGATTATAAGGACTGGTATGACAACAACGGGAAAGTCGTCTCCTTCACAAATTCGGAAGTTGGTTACACCCGTTTAATAGACGGCGATGCGGATCTTTTCTTTGGTGCACGTCCATCGGATGAAGACAAACAAACTGCCACCGAGAAAGGAAAAACCATTATCTCCACACCCATTGGCTGCGAGGCCTTTGTATTCTTCGTGGAAGAGGACAACCCGGTAGACAGCCTGACGGCAGACCAGCTCCGGGGAATATATCACGGTGACATTACGAACTGGAAGGATGTAGGCGGCAAGAATCAGGAAATCATAGCTTTTCAGCGGCCTGAAGAAGCCGGTTCCCAGGTAATGATGAAGTACTTCATGGGAGATGTGAAATTAAAAAAGCCGGACACTGTGGAAATGGAAGATTCCATGGCCGGCGTTATCAGTACTGTAAAACAATATAACAATGAAGCCGGTGCCCTTGGCTACACATTCAGATACTTCCTTACGGGACTGCAGCAAGAAAAAGGAGTGAAAATGCTTTCAGTAAACGGAATAGCCCCCACTCCCGAAAACATCAGCAATGATAAATATCCCATAATCATCCCCTTCGTATGCGCAAAAATCGAAGGCAATAAAAATCCCAACACAGACAAGGTCATAGACTTTCTCCGCTCAGCTGACGGCCAAGAACTAATAACAAAAACCGGCTACGGACCTTTACTTGAAAGATTCCGTAAGCCGATTAAGGAAAACTAATCCCTGTTGACTTAAACTAATAATTCAATTGATTATATCACGTTATCGTGATATAATCTTTGTGTGTAAGGAGATAATAACATGCCTGTAATAACTAGCTTTAATGGTATTTCTATAAGAATGTATTTCCAACAGTCCGAACATAATCCTCCTCATATTCACGCTTATTACGGAGATTATATTGTGGCTGTTGCTATTAAAACTCTGGAAGTTATAGAGGGAGATTTCCCTCCTAAAAAACTATCCTTGGTGAGGAAATGGATTACAGACAACGAAGAAGATTTATTGCGCATGTGGGAAAATCAGGAGTTTAAAAAATTATAGTTTTACGAGGTGATAGTATGTTTCATAAAATAAAATCCATAAGTACTCATCCCGATTTATGTCTGACGGTACACTTCTCTGAAGGGGTGACTAAGGAGTATGATTTAAAAGTGCTAATTGAGAGATGGCCTGTTTTCAAGACATTACAAAATGATTCTAAGCTTTTTGAAAAGGCTTATGTAGATGCCGGCGGATATGGTGTCATCTGGAATGACGACATTGACATTTCCTGCAACGAACTATTCGAAAACGGGCATACCATCGACACTCCCTTTGATGGCCTGATTGCCTTCTCAGATGCTACTCAAATATGGGGGCTAAATGAAAGCACTCTCCGCAAAGCCATTTCCTACGGCAAACTCATAAATGGTATTGATGTTTGCAAATACGGAAAACAGTGGATTATCTCTTCTAAGGCAATGATAAGAGAATACGGCGAACCAAAGTAAGCGTTTCACGGGGACAGGCTTTTTGTTTCAGTCAGGCAGATGACAGGGGAAACATCCCCTGTCACCTTTTTGCTATTTCATCTCTTCGACCTGGGCGTCCATTTCCGCCACTCTCTGTGCGCTGAGTTTTTCCCAGCCGGGGAATTTCTCAAGCATGGCCGTCATGTTTTTCATTTCCTGAGGAATGTCGATTTTCTGTGGGCAGACCTGCGTGCATTTGCCGCAGCCTATGCATGCGGAAGGCTGCTTGTCCTTTGGCATTGTGTCCATCTGTATGAGAACGGTTATTGCGTCGCTGGCTCTTACCTGATTATACTTGCTTATGAGTCCCGGAATGTCCAGCTCCATTGGGCAGCCGTCGCAGCAATATCTGCAGGCTGTACATGGGACTGAATCTTTCAGCCCTTCCGCAATATCCATTAAAGCCTTTTCCTCGTCTTCGCTTAAGGGGTTTTCCTTTTCAAAAGTCGCGCAGTTTTCCATCATCTGCTCCATGTTTGACATTCCCGAAAGGATCATTCCCACATTCTCAAGACCCGTAAGCCATCTGAGGGCGTAGGCTGTGTCGCTGCATTCTTCTCTGCTTAGAGGCAGTTTTGCCCTTTCCCCGTCAGGCAGATTGGAAAGCTTTCCGCCGCGCACCGGCTCCATTACCCATACAGGTATGCCGTAGCTTGAAATGAGATCGTACTTTCCATTTGCGTCCTGAAGAGTCCAGTCCAGATAGTTAAGCTGAATCTGGCAGAATTCCATTTCGCCGGCGTGGCGATCCAGGAACTCTTTCATAACGGGAATATCACCATGTGTTGAAAAACCAAGGTGCTTAATTCTCCCCTTTCTTTTTTCCTCAAGGAAGTACTCGATTATTCCCCACTTGGGATCCTCGTAGGTGCCAATGGAAAATTCGAAAACGTTGTGTAATAAATAGAAATCAAAATATTCGACTCCGCACTTCTTAAGCTGAGTCTCAAATACGGGGGCCGGGTCGTAGCTGTCCGCCACATTGTGCCCCGGATATTTTGTCGCTAAATAGTAGCTCTCTCTGGGATGCTTGGCAAGAGCCTTTCCCACGGATATCTCCGACATGGAGTCATGATACGGGAATGCCGTATCGATATAGTTCACACCGTGGGCAAGAGCATAGTCCATCATCTCGTTTACCTGCTCCTGGTCGATACTCTTATCCTCCAGAAGCGGCAGCCTCATAGCTCCGAATCCCAGCAGTGACAACTCCTTATCCTGAAACTTCCTGTAAATCATTGCGCTCTCCTTTCTCCTATCACATAGGTTTAGTGTAACAGGAGGACAGGCTTTTTGCAACGTTTCACAGGGACAGGCTTTGCGTTACGCTGCCGGCAACTCCCCTGAATGACAGTAATGCTGACGAGCACAGACAATCAATAGCGCATTACGAACAAAGCACGTGATTCACCGTGTGGGCTTGTCTGAGCGCAAATAATCCTGCGTCGTAAGTCGCCACGCGCTAAAGCGCTGCGACATTTGACGGCGCAAGTTCATCAGCGCTAGCGTTGCTAAGCGCTGTGACAAGTGCTGCGCGAGTTCCCACACGGGTCACTTGCTGTGAGTAATATGCATTGATTGTGTGCGAGGAAAGCCGCTGTCATTTAGGGGAGCTGTCGGCAGCGTAACGCAAAGCCTGTCCCTGTGAAACGCTCAAGAGTAAAATTATGTCAAAAGGTGACAGGAGAACCGTCCCCTTGTCATCTTTTTGCGTCTTCGACCATGCGCTTTAGGTCTTTGCCGATGGCTTTGTGGCTGAAGAGTATTGTGAGGGCGCCGAATACCAGCAGGAATATTACCAGTGCAATTGCGCTGTGAGCCGCATTGCTGCCGGCTGTTCCACTGATAGCCTCTTTGAAGAGCTGGGTGGAATAGGTCATGGGCAGTAATGGGTTAATAATCCTGAAGAAGGCGCTTTGCGTCTCCAGGGGGAATGTGCCCGCGCATGATGTTAGCTGCAGTATCAGGAGCAGCATTGCCAGGAATTTTCCTATGTCGCCCAGGTCGACGATGCAGAACTGTATTATTGCCGTAAATGCCATAGCGGCGAGAATGCATGAGCCGTATAGCATCAGGGTATTATTGACTGTAATGTGAAGTACGGACTTAATGACGAATGCTAGGAGCAGCGCCTGTCCTATACTTACGAGGGAGAAGAAGAATGTTCTTGCAACCACTCTGTTTGACTCTCTTGAGAGCACCTTAATTCTTCTGTGGAAGTCGTAATAAATACCAAAGAATATGAGCAGGCCACCAACCCAGAGGGATAGTCCCATGAAGTATGGCGCGAAGGCTGAGCCGTAATTTGCAACAGGCTGGACGTACTTGGTCTCGGTTTTTACAGGCTCCTGGCCGTACTCTTCAAGACCGTCCAGCTTACCCAGCTGGGAATTTGCATTTCCAACTGCCGTGCCTACGCCTTCAGCCGCCGTATCTATTCCCGCTTTAAGAGTGCCTGTGCCGTTGTCCAGCTCTTTGGCTCCGGTGGATAGCTGACCTGCTCCGCTGTCCAGCTGGTTTACACCCTTCTTCAGTGCCGGGAGATTCTCGGCAACTTTATTGGTTCCCGAAGCAAGTTGGCCTGCGCCGTCCTTTGCACTTCCAACACCTTTGGTATATGCCTTTACGCCGGACTTAAGGGTGCCGGCTCCTGTGCTAAGCTGAGATGCACCATTAGTAAGACTTTTGTTGTTTGCATTTATAGTTTTAAGACCGCTGTCCAGCTGGGATGCCCCACCGTTAAGTGTAGCATTGTTTCCCTGAAGGGTCTCGAGCCCTGCCTTTAGCTGAGCCGAGCCACCGAGAAGGGAATTTGCTTCAGTGCTGCTGCCGAAGGCTCCCTGGACCTGCTTCAGTCCACCTATGAGAGTACCCATGTTGCTCTTTACATCCTTCATACCTCCGGTGAGAGTGGACACGCCTCCGTTTACCTGAGAAGCTCCACTTGACAGTTCATCCAGTTTTGATTCAAACTGAGCCATGCCGTCTGTGAGCTGCTGCAGATATTTTTCAGCCTCTTCAGGATTTACTGCTGCCGCCTGCTTGTATGCTGCAAATAGCTGCGCAATTTCTTTATATGTTGCGCTTAGCTTACTTGCTCCGTCAGCCACGGACTTAGCTCCGCCGGAAAGGGTGTCGAGAGTCTCATCGGATGCCTGCTTCTCAAGCTCCGATGCCGATGATTCTACCTGAGAAACCATCTGGTTTACTCCCTGGCTGGTTTTATTAAGACCGGCGTCCAGAGTTTTCTGCCCTTCGGCTATCTGGTCAACGCCTGCTGTGTATTGCTTCACCCCGCTGCTGAGGCTGCTTGCACCTTTGCCTGCTGCGGCCACACCATCAGTGTAAGTTCCGATTCCCTTATTCAGAGTACCTGCGCCGCTGCTCAGTTTGGATGCACCGTCGTTCAGGGCCTTGCTGTTGCTTCCCAGTGTGCCCAGACCTTTATTTAACGCCTTAGCTCCGCTGTTAAGCTGGTTCATTCCATTTGAAAGAGTCGGCACCTTGCCGTTTAGTTCGCTCATTCCGGAAGAAAGGGTTCCCGCACCATCGGCAAGAGCACCGGTACCGTCCTTCAGCTGACCTGCACCTGCGGATAATTTCCCAAGTCCCGTATCCAGCTCCTCCAGCTGAGGCGGCACTTCCTTTATGGTATCAGTAAGTGTGCCAATTATCTGGCCGTCGATTTTCGAGTTCACCGATTCCTTTATGGTAGGCATGGCGTTCTCAAGAATCTGAGCCGCCAGATAGTTTCTTCTCTGGTTTGCTCTGTAAATAATTTTGCTGTGAAGCTTTTCCGTATCCTCGCCCACTGTGGCGGCATTGGCGGAGAAGTCCTTTGGAATGGTAATTGATGCGTAATAGGTATTCCCCAGCACGCCCTTTCTCGCCTCCTCGGCGTCAACGAACCTGAAATCCAGAGTCCCGTCTTCCTCCAGCTGGTCGCATATCTGGTCACCCATGCACATGGGCATACCGTTTATTTCAACTGCCTCGTCCTCGTTTACCACTGCTACGGGCACCTCATCCAGCCTCTGGTATGGATCCCAGAATGCGTTCAAATAAAAGTAGGAATACATTAACGGTATTATGAGTACGCCTACTACCAATGCTATTTTCGGAATCAATGTCTTTGCTTTTTCTGCGGTCATTTCTCTTCCCTTTCTCAGTATCCTGCGTGTCCTGTTCACACGACTTATTATCCACAAAAAAGTATATTCTTTTTATTCACTTTGAGCATTTATCAAATTTTATCATTTGATAAAATTTTTATCATATGATATAAATTGATAATAACCTTAAGTCTATAATAATCCGAGGAGTTAGTTATGTCAAACTTAACAAAGATAGCACTGTCCGACGCACTGAAAGAAGCCCTGCTCCACAAGTCCCTGGAGAAGGTCACCATATCCGAGCTGACAGAAGCCTGCGGCCTTTCCCGCATGACATTCTACTACCACTTCCAGGACATTTACGAGCTGGCGGAATGGTCACTGGCCCGGGAAACGGAGCAGCTGACCTCAGGCAAATTTACTACATCCACCTGGGAAGAAGGACTCTACAGCTTATTCGACACCATATTGTCAAATCAGAAATACATAGATGGACTCAGGCAACCTTCCACCCGCGAGCATCTGGAGCGCTACATCCACCACATGACCGATACTCTTTTCATGGAGATTCTCGATGAACTGTCCCAGGGCTACAACTTGAAAGAAGACGACGAGGAATTCATTGCGGCATTTTACCGCCACGCCTTCATCGGAGTGATAATAGACTGGATTAACACGGGGATGAAACTGCCGGCCAAAGAAATGGTATATAAATTTAAACAGATTACCGAAGGCAATCTGCTTAATGCTATAAAGAAATTCGCCAAAAATCAATAATTGCAGCCGAAAGCTCCCGCCAGGAACTTCATCATCTCTTCCCTTACGAACTCATCCTTTTCCTCGCTTGTGATTTCCCTGCCACAATAGATCTTAAATCTTTCCTCATAGTAATCGCAACTGTAGGCGAAGTGAAGCATCATAATCATGTTATCGAAGTAGAATGAGAATATCCTGGAATCCACATCCTTGCTAATGAGCCCATCGTTTTTCGCTTTCAGAAAAAGATCTCGGTAAAGACGGGCAGCGCTGCTCTCTACCAGCGATACCACTTCCTTTGACTGCTTGGGCATACCGCTGACCGTAAGCTGCAGGTAAAGTTTATAATATTCAGGATGAACTCTGGCCTCCTGCTGAACAAGGGCTATTAACTGTTCCAGGAATTCCATCAGGTTTCCTTCGCCTTCTTCAGCCTTGTCAAACATTCCATCCATATATGCCAGGCTGCCTTTTACGCAGGCAGTAAAAAGAGTTTCTTTGTCAGTGAAATACTTGTAAATTACGCCGACGCTGACACCGGCTTTCTCGGCAATCATATTGATATTTGCACCATTAAATCCATACTCTGCAAATTCAAAAATCGCCGTCCGGATGATCTTTTGTTTTTGATCATCAGTAAGTGGCTTTTGCACTTCCTTCTCCTTTCGGCCGACTGCAAGCCGGCACTTATCCTATTTGCCTCTCTCGATTAAAAACGTGAGCCATGGTTCACGCAACGTTTTAATTTTAGACAGTTCTTGTCTAATTGTCAACATTGTTTGGAAAAATCACCACAAAATCGACATCTCACTGAAAAAAGTCCATCTTGATATTGCCCGACTAGTCAGTCACCTACCTGAAAAGCCGGTCAATTCTTTTGTCCGTATCAATTAGATTATTATAGATAAGTTGGTTATAGAGATTAAGCTCAGGATTTTTCACCACTCCGTCTTCCTCTACGGAGAAATATTTTCCCGAGGCGTCAAATCCTCCCATTGCTGTGATTACAGGATACTCCTCGTAAAGCTTCGCAAGAAATTGTTCATAAGGGCTGAGCTCCATTCCCGCCATCTGCATTAGCATCACTCCAAGATAATTCATGCTGATGTTATCGATCCAGCCTGTGGGAATGTCGTAATTGGCCCATACCATGAACCTTGTGGCATAGCATTTCATCTTTTCCTCGTCGCTTAGGTCGCTCATGGAATTACCCATGACTTCTTTATAGAAATCCTTTTCTATAAAGGGCTGATGGTCGCCGAAGAATAGCACTATAGTCGGCCGGGTAGCCGTCCTGTAATAGTCTATAAGTTTTTTCAGAGCTTTATCTGTCTTGTTGACAATTGTCAGGTACTGCTCGGTCTTCGGGTATTCTCCCTTGAGACCCTTAAGCTTGACCACATCCTTATCCTCCCCGGCGTACAGGCTATAGGGGGAATGATTCTGCATGGTGACGTTGAACATGAAGTAAGGCTTCTTGCTGCCAGCCTCTTTTTGCACTTTATTGTGCATCTTCCTGAGTTCCTTGAAGTCATAAGCATCGGAAATGTATCTGCGAAGAATTATGTTCTTGTCACCGTATCTTTCTTCCAGCTTCTTTCTCAGGGAATAGTATATTCCTATACTATTGGTGTAATCCTTGACAATGTCATCGTCGAACATGTCCTCTATGGCTTTGTACTCGTCAAAGCCCATGTCTTTATAAACTGCCGGCCTGTTCCAGTTGGCTTTGAAATAAGGGTGAAGAGCCTGGGTCCTGTAGCCCTTGTCCTTCAGCTTGGAAACCATCCCCGGCTGCCTTGTCTTTACATAGAGCTGATAGGCGTTGCTGCCGGGAGCTAGAAATGTCATGGAATTCCCCGTAAGAAATTCAAACTCTGTGTTGCTGGTGCCGGAGCCCAGCACTGAAACGTAGGCATAGCCCTGAAGGGTTTCATCCTTCATGCTGTTCATGAACGGAATGGGATCCTTGTTTGTTTTAAAATCGCCGATAATGCTAAGGTCGGAAAAGGCCTCGTCCATTACCACTATTATATCCGGGTTCTTCACAGAAGCTTCTGCAGCGCCGCCGGACAGCGCCTTCTCCACAATTGACGGGATTTCTTCCGTTCCAATTGCCTGGCGAGTCTTCTCCTCCAGCTCCTTTTCATCGTAACCGGAAGGCTTTGATATGCGCAGGTATCTGGTATTCTCCGTGAAGTTAAGAATAGCTCCATAGTGCTCGTATCCTCTTGTCTGGTTAAAGAAGTCCGGCTTGTATCCCAGCTTTACGAATGTGTCCGTACCATAAAAAAGTCCGGCCATAATTCCTACCACAGCCAGGGGAGCAACCCTGCTGATGATTTTTATCTTGCGGCTACGCTCAGGCATTTTCAGACGGCCGGACATGGTCATTATCATAATGGTAAGGCTCAGGGCAAACACTACTTCCACCCCTAAATCATAAGAAAACTGACCTGCCACCGTCGTAGCTGTGGCAATGCTTCCCACATCCATAGGAACCAGTGGCCCGCCTTTAAACTCCTTCACGTACATGTTGGCCAGGCCGAATATGAAGAAGAAGGGCGACAGAGTCAGGACGCTGATTCGCACACTTCCCGATATGGCGAATACAAGGAAGTACACCAGCAGTGCAACGCAGTAGTTATCCAGCCAGCAAATTTGCCACAGGTCCGACAGGAAGTTACCGTTCATGCGCTCCACGCACATTACATTAATCATAGGAGCGGCAAAGAACACCGCCACCACGTACAGGGGATAACGCTTGTGCTCGAACAGAGGCACAAAGGCCACCGACACCCATGCAATGACCGCAGCACAAATGCAGCCAATGAACATGAGCACCCCGCCCGGCTCAAAAGCCACTAATTCCTTAACCTTATATAAAGCGCCACCCAGAATTATTACCGCCGGAATGGTCGCCAGGATTACCGATCTCTTTGTCCAGGACATAAGCGCATAATATCACGCAGCCCATCATTTTGCAATGCGTAACAAAAAGCCTGTCCCCGTGAAACGCTACAACGGCGTGTCTTCCGATGCGAATCTTTTAATTGATCTGATGGCGAATATATCGAGAATTATGATATATGCGATAAATGCGAGGGACCAGATTTCGTTTTCCATGGATGCCGCAAAGTCGTAAAATCCGTGGAGGATTATTGGAATGAACAGGCTCATGAATTGCATTCTCTTTTCCAGTCCAACCTGGCCGCGGCGCTGCGCCATCTTTGCCATTCCGTAGTAATGGCCCATGAATATGCCGAATATGCAGTGTCCGGGAATGGCCGTCACCGCTCTGATGAGGGCGCCTTGCACGCCGTACTGCATGACATACATTATGTTTTCCAGGGCAGCGAAGCCCAGGGACACAACTACAGAGTAAACGATTGCATCGAAGCGGAAGTCGAAGGCCGGGTGATTCCAGCTGCCACGCTTCAGGAAGAAATGCTTACAGCCTTCCTCCACCCATGCAACGGCAATGAAAAACTGTACCGCCAGTTTCTGAGTCTGGGGCAGTCCGGCGCATATTCCATTAACCAGAAAACTATCAAGCAGCTGCTCGATCAAGGCTGTCGGAATTACGGACAGCACACCGAAAATGAGCAGCTTGATCATAAGATCCGTCGGCTCCCTTTCGATGGAATCCAGCTTGTACACTCTGTATATCAGGTATAGGGGCGGAATTACCGCCATCATTATTATAATAGAAATAACTAGCTTCCTTTCTTATTCTGATTATATTCTAATAACATACATAACATCCACGGCTCTTCGGGCATTTTGAAAGGGGGCCGCTAAGTATCGTCTTTGAACGGCTTAAAGTCGGACAGTCCCTTGTTGAATGATAAACCTTTCCGTATGGCGTCCAGTAAACTGTGCCACCAGCTTTTTTCTTAGCCTTCGCCTTTTTCTTTGCTTTAACCTTAATGGTGCAGGTTGCCTTTTTACCCGACTTCATAGTAACAGTAATTTTCGTAGTTCCGGTTTTGCGGGCCGTTACAACGCCTTTTTTGTTTACTATTGCCTTGCGGTTGGAACTCTTCCACCTTTTTATTTTGTCACCCTTGGCAAACTTGAGCTTCTTCTTTAGATTGAGTTTCTTGCCCTTTGTGACGGTATATTTTTTGCTTGTGAACTTTGCAAAAGCCTTTAGTTTCGCTATTCCTTTAGTCTGAGTTTCAAAGCAATCCAGACATTGCCGTTGTTTTTTACCCTTCTTATATATAGTGGCTTTTTTAGTCACATCCCAGTCACTCCATGTGTGGTCATCCGTTGGAGGAATAATCCTCTTCTCGTATGCGTTGCAATATATGCAACGCCTTACTTCCTCACCGTCCTCTCCACAGGATGAGCGTGAAACATACCAATCCCCATATGTATGAATTCCTGTTGCGGGAACAGTTTTGTACTCAGTCTCATTACATTTCGGACACATTCTATAGTCTTGACCGTCACTTATACATGTAGCGGGTGTACCTTCTTTCCAATCTGACCATTCGTGTGCACATTCCGCATAAGTTGTCACTACCACTGATGATGCAGTAAAAACCGTAACCAGTACCAGCACCAGCACTTTCGAAATAATCTTTTTCATAATTCACCTCCACGCACAATTAAGGGAGTAAACGTTTACACACTTTTATTTTACCACGTAACGTTTCACGG